>JAIRUB010000156.1 GCA_031254635.1 Prevotellaceae bacterium
GTGGCAGTGGAGTTGCAATAAAAGCATTTTTTTGTTCATATATTTTAAAAGACCGTAAATATATGAAATGTAAATATTTAAACAATGTTTTATCAACACTTTTGACTATTAAGCCCAAAAGAAGATTTTTTTCATAAATTAATCAGTCAAATTATTTATAATATTCGGCTTACAGTTTCCGTTTGATTTCCACTATTTCGTAGGCCTCAACAATATCGCCTACCTTGATGTCGTTGAAGTTGTCTATATTTAAACCGCAGTCGTAGCCGCTGGCAACTTCTTTTACATCATCTTTGAAACGTTTAAGTGAGCCGAGCGTTCCGGCATATATCACAATGCCGTCGCGGATGATGCGTATCTTCGCGTGGCGGGTAATCTTGCCTTCTTTCACCATACAGCCAGCTACTGTTCCTACCTTAGTAATCTTGAAGGTTTCACGCACCTCAACCGTTGCGGTGATTTCTTCTTTTTGCTCGGGCGCTAACATACCTTCAATACCATCTTTCACTTCGTTAATAGCATCGTAGATGATGGAGTAGAGGCGGATTTCAATTTCTTCCTGCTCGGCCAACTTGCGTGCACTTGCGCTCGGGCGCACTTGGAAGCCAATGATGATGGCATTGGAAGCCGCAGCCAGCAATACATCCGATTCGGATATGGCGCCCACAGCTTTGTGTATAACATTAACATGCACCTCTTCGGTGGATAGTTTCAATAAGGAGTCGGACAGCGCTTCGATAGAGCCATCAACGTCGCCTTTAACAATAATGTTCAGTTCTTTGAAATTGCCAATCGCTATGCGGCGTCCGATTTCTTCCAAGGTAATATGTTTCTTGGCTTTGATGCCTTGCATACGTAATAATTGCTCGCGTCTGTTGGCAATTTCCTTAGCTTCTTTTTCATCGCTCATTACGTTGAAGGTCTCGCCGGCAGCAGGAGCGCCGTTCAATCCCAGCACTAACACAGGCGTTGAGGGGCTTGCTTCGGTAATGCGTTGCCCTCGTTCGTTGAACATAGCTTTCACTTTGCCGAAATGGCTACCGCTCAACAGCAGGTCGCCAATGCGTAGCGTGCCGTTTTGTACGAGAACGGTAGCTACATAACCCCGTCCCTTATCTAATGAGGATTCGATAACCGAACCTGTGGCATTTTTGTCGGGATTGGCTTTTAATTCGAGTAATTCGGCTTCGAGCAACACCTTTTCGAGCAGTTTGTCGATATTTGTGCCGTGTTTAGCATCAACTTCCTGACACTGGTATTTGCCGCCCCAATCTTCAACCAAGTAATTCATATTAGCCAATTGTTCCCTGATTTTTTCGGGATACGCGCTGTTCTTGTCGATTTTACTGATAGCAAAAACCATAGGAACACCGGCAGCCACAGCGTGGTTAATGGCTTCTGTGGTTTGGGGCATCACAGCGTCGTCGGCTGCGATGATGATAATAGCTACGTCGGTAATTTTTGCTCCGCGGGCGCGCATAGCGGTAAAGGCTTCGTGGCCAGGTGTATCAAGGAAGGTGATGTGGCGGCCGTCGGACAACTGCACACTGTATGCCCCGATGTGTTGGGTGATACCACCGGCTTCTCCGGCAATAACATTTGCTTTGCGGATATAGTCAAGCAGTGAAGTTTTACCGTGGTCAACGTGTCCCATCACCGTAATAATCGGCGGTCGGGGATGCAAATCATCAGGAGTATCCTTATCGTGAGGAATGGCATCTTGGATATCGGCAGTTACAAACTCTACAGTGAAACCAAATTCTTCGGCCACGACCACTAAGGCTTCAGCATCTAAGCGTTGGTTTATCGATACCATCAGGCCAAGGTTCATGCAGGCTTCAATAACTTTAATCACCTGAACATCCATTATGTTGGCTAATTCGTTTACGGTGACGAACTCGGTCAATTGAAGGACAGAACTTAGTTGTTCGAACATTTCCTGTTCTTCGCTCATACGCTGGCTAACCAAGTCGCGTTTTTCACGACGGTACTTAGAACTCTTCGTCTTTCCCTTGCCTTCTGTCATTCTGGCGTAGGTTTCTTTGATTTGACGCTGTACGGCATCTTCGTCCACCTCTTTATGGATTGGTTTAAAGCGGCCTCTATCTCTTTTCTTTCCTCCTCCTCCGCCTTTTTCCGATGGTTTTTGTTTTTGTTTTTCCTGTTGAAGGTTTACCTGCTCTTTACCGCCTTTCTTTATGCGTTCCCGTTTCTTTTTATTCCTTTCGACACGGCTTTCGGGCTGTTGTTTTTTCTTTTCAAACTGTGCCAAGTCCACCTTTTGTCCCTCTACAATTTTAGGCCCGCTAAGTTTTTCGAAGCGAGTTTCAATATGTTCAATCTTCTTTGGTGGTTCTGGCGCAGGTTCTATTATTTCAGGAGCTATGGGCTCTTTTGTTACAACAGATGTTTGTTTTTCTTTCTTAGCAGTTTCTTTTTGCTTGTCCTGAACTTTCTTTTTGTCCTTCTTTTTCTTATCCGGTCGAGTTTTGGTGTTAATTGAATCAAGGTCGATTTTATCTACAATTTTCACACCTACCACCACATCTTCCTCCTTCTCTTTTTTACCTGCCTGTTTGTCGTCTTTTGGAGGAGTTGCTGGCGGAATTTCTTCTACCGACGAGGTTACAGGCTTTTCTTCTTTTTTGACTTCTTGAAGTGGTGCGGGTTTTTCTTTACTTGCTTCTGCGGACTTTTCTTCTTTCTTTTTCTTGTCTGCTGTGTCAGTATCGGTTTTTTCAACCACTTTGATAATCGGACGGTCAACGATTGTAGTCTTAATAAAGATTTCTTTTTCCTCCTCTTCTTCTTTTTTCTTTTCTTTGAGATCGTCAATAGAAATTGTTTCCTGTTTTTCCTTAACCTTAAGGCTTACCTTTTTCGATTCTTCTTTCAAGGTTAACTCTTTGCCGAATTCTTTCAGCGCAAGGTTGTATTCCTCCGTTGTGATTTTAGCATTGGGAGAGGCTTCGACCTCAAAGCCTTTTTTCTTCAGAAATTCAACAAGGGTATTAACCGCAATGTTGAAATCCTTGACAACCTTACTTATTCTGATAGTTTCGCTCATTATATGCTGTGTTAACGATTACTCTGTTTTTTCTGCTTCTGTTTCACTTTCTTCCTCTTTTTCTTTTTTCTCTGCCTTCTCTTTTTTTTCTCTTTTTTCCTTTTTTTCTTTTTTCTCTATTTTTTCTTCTTCCTCTTCTTCAAACTCTGCTTTTAACACCTTCAATACTTCGTTTACTGTTTCTTCTTCCAAGTCGGCGCGTTTCATTAGCTCTACAGGAGTAATGGCAAGAACGCTCTTGGCCGTATCGCAGCCGATGGCTTTCAAAGCATCGATTACCCATTTTTCAATTTCGTCGCTGAATTCATCTAAACGCACATCTTCTTCCTCCTCGTCGATTTCGCGATACACGTCAATTTCATAACCTACCAATTGGCCGGCTAATTTGATGTTCAAGCCGCCCTTACCAATGGCCGACGATACTTCTGCAGGCTTCAGGAATACTCCGATACGCTTGGTGTCGTCGTGAATTTTTATAGATGAAATTTTAGCAGGGCTTAAGGCACGTTGCACCAATAGTTGGGTATTGCTGGTCCAGTTGATGATGTCGATATTTTCATTGCGCAATTCGCGAACAATACCGTGGATACGCGAGCCCTTAACTCCCACGCAAGCGCCCACAGGGTCGATACGGTCGTCATACGATTCAACAGCTACCTTGGCACGTTCGCCAGGTTGGCGCACAATCCTCTTGATGGTAATCAGACCGTCGAAAATTTCGGGTACTTCCTGTTCAAATAAACGCTCGAGGAAGGTGTTGGCTGTGCGCGACAAGATGATAACAGGCGTATTATTTCTCGTTTCTACTTTGGCTACTACGGCACGGACAGTATCGCCTTTACGGAAGAAGTCCGTTGGGATTTGCTCGCTCTTTGGTAGCAATAATTCATTACCCTCGTCATCGAGTACCAGCACTTCTTTTTTCCATGCCTGATACACTTCGCCGACAATAATTTCACCTACGCGTTCTTTATATTTACTAAACAAATTGGCTTTTTCTATATCCATAATACGGCCTGCCAGATTTTGACGCAAGGCTAAAATGCCGCGGCGGCCAAAGCTTTCGAGTTTCACTTCCTCCGATACCTCTTCGTCTATTTCGTAGTCTTCGTCAATCTTCTTTGCATCTTCCAAAGAAATTTCGGATTGAGGGTTCTTTACTTTTTCCACAACTGTGCGGTTATGCCATATTTCGAAGTCGCCCTTGTCAATATTGATGATGATATTGAAATTGTCGGCGCTGCCATACATTCTGGAAAGCAGGTTGCGGAATACATCTTCCAACACGCTCATCATTGTTGGGCGGTCGATGTTTTTTAACTCCTTGAATTCTGCAAAAGTGCTTACTAAATTTAAACCTTCCATGTATTTGTTAATTTAGAAATTGATTACGGGTTTTGTTGATTTTATTTCGTTAAGTTGATAAACAGTTGTTTCGGTTACCGGCTTTTTTCGTTTCACGCCCTCTTCTTTTTTTAGGACGGTATAGCTAATGCTTATGGCATTCGTGTCGGCCGTGGTGAGAGTGGCTTTTAATTTTTTGCCGTTCTTGAATACAATTTCGACTTCCTTGCCGATATATTTCAGGTATTGCTGCAGCACCTGAAAGGGCAAATCCAAGCCTGCCGACGATACGGTAAGTTCAAAATCTTCCACATCGCGGTTGAGGCCGCTTTCTATGACTCGGCTGATAGCTGTACAGCGTTTTAAATCAATTCCTTGCGGACTGTCAACCAGCACTTCAATGCAGTTATCTGCACTTATTTTCAGTCCCACTAAAAACAAGTCGGTTCCAGCGATGCTATTTTCTACAAGCTTTTGTATATCAGTTCGTTTTATCATATTTTACATACTAAATAAGGGGACTCTCAAGCCCCCTTAACCACATAAGAACGCTGCAAAGGTAGTGATTTATTTTGAATTTGCAATTTTTTTAAGAAAAATTTTTTTTTCGTGAAACGTAAGATGATTTGTTTTTGGTAAAGGATATGAGGGTAGTTAGTAAAAACCTTATTTTTCAAGCAAGTACTGTGTTTATAAAAAATTGTTATATCTTTGTGGGTGTTTGTTGGTTGGCAGCAAGTAACTGAAGTGTAGATTAATTTTTTCCTTTAAGCAACGAATTTGATCGGACGAGTATCGAAAAGCAAAATCAAGGATGGATTAACTGCAGGTTTGTAAGAGAAGTAAAAGAATAGCAAAGAAATTTGCTTCACACCTTACGCTTCACGAAAAAATTCTAAATATTCAAAAAAAGTTGTATATTTGCAGATCTATGTCAAAAAGTAATAAAAATGGAAGCATTGAATGTACAGATAGTAAATCCGAAAGCGAAGTCGCTTTTATTGAACTTGGAGGCAATGAACTTAATTCGGATTGAGGTAAAGCCGATGTTATCGGAAATATTGGCAAAACTTCGCCGTAATGAAGTTGAAATGCCTATCTTAGAGAAAATTGCCAAAGAGGTGGATTTGGTAAGACAAAAACGATATGAGGCGAAAATGCAGAATAATCATTGATACCAACTTGTGGATTAGTTTTTTGTTGTCTAAAAGATTCGATTTCATAGACAGATTATTGGATAGAGGAGATGTGAAATTGGTTTTTTGCAACGAATTGCTTGCCGAATTGGTTGAAGTAGCAAGCCGTCCGAAGTTGAAAAAGTTTTTCACAGTCGAAGATTGGACATTGGTTTTTGAAATCATTGACAGGTACGCTATCCTTATTCCTGTGATATCCTCCGTTACACTGTGTTGCGATGAAAAAGACAATTTTTTGTTATCACTTGCCAAAGATGCAAAAGCAAACTATTTGCTCACCGATGATAAGGATTTGCTTGTATTGAAAACTTTTGATATAACGCAAATAATTACAATCATGGAATTTCAGACAATAAAAATTTAAACCAATATTTCTACACAGCATGATTGTGAAAAAGAAAATAGTTAATGATCCGGTACACGGCTTTATTGAAATCCCTGCCGGATTGGTGTATGGATTGTTGGAACATCCTTGGCTGCAGCGCCTTAGAGACATTAAACAAATGGGGTTGAGCTACCTTGTTTATCCGGGTTCCTGTCATTCCCGTTTTGGCCACGCATTGGGGGCTATGCACCTTATGAATGAGGCTATTACATCCATTCGTTCAAAGGGACACAGCATCACTCCCGAAGAACAGGAGGCGGCCATGTGCGCCATTTTTTTACACGACATTGGCCACGGCCCTTTCAGTCATACCCTCGAAGACATTATCGTGAAATCGGTGAGCCACGAGCATTTGTCGCTTATGTTTATGAAGCAACTCAACAAGGCGATGGATAACCGCTTGGATATGGCAATCCGGATTTTTGAAGGCACCTATCAGAAAAAATTTTTGCACCAGTTGGTGTCAGGACAATTGGATGTTGACAGGCTCGACTACCTTTGCCGCGACAGCTTTTTCTCAGGAGTAGTCGAAGGGATGGTTGGCTTGGAACGAATCATTAAAATGCTTGATGTGGTGAACGACGAATTGGTAGTGGAAGCTAAAGGCATTTACTCGGTGGAAAAATTTCTGATTGCACGCCGGCTGATGTATTGGCAGGTATATTTGCATAAAACGGTGCTGGCCGCCGATGGACTTTTGCTTCAAATCCTTTCCCGTGCCCGCCTTTTGGTGCAGCAGGGTAAACAGTTGTTTGCTTCGCCTGCCTTAACTTATTTTCTTGCTTCTTCCCCCTCATTGGAAGAATTTGAGTCGGGAACCCTGCATTTATTTGCCTTGCTCAACGATAGTGATATCGATTGTGCTATTAAAA
>JAIRUB010000159.1 GCA_031254635.1 Prevotellaceae bacterium
GTGGCAGTGGAGTTGCAATAAAAGCATTTTTTTGTTCATATATTTTAAAAGACCGTAAATATATGAAATGTAAATATTTAAACAATGTTTTATCAACACTTTTGACTATTAAGCCAAGAATATTTAAAACGCAAAAGGGTTGGTTCAATATAACCCTATATGGGATTAAAATTTAGTAGAACTTAAGGGATACAGTGAAGGGGGAGTTAAGGTGGTTCTGTTTCTCACTTTGTTTCCATTGCCAACAAAAAAGCACCCACAATTTCCACTGTAAGTGCTTCATTTTGACTTGTGGGCCCAGTTGGACTTGAACCAACGACCCCCTGATTATGAGTCAGGTGCTACTAACCGACTGAGCTATGGGCCCGCTTTCCGAAAAATTCGGGGTACAAAGATAGTTGTTTTTTGGGAAACTGCAAAACTTGAAACGTGAAGCGTGAAGCATAAGGCGATAATATGATAATGAGCCAATATGATAATACATTTATAATTAACATATTATTACATTAACACATTGACATATTAAAGACTTTAAACTTTTCCCACTTTTGCGTATTGTGAAAATTCACAGCCAAAGGTTTCATTCAAATAATTATCAAGGTCATCCGCTTTCTGCGCTAAATCAGTAATGTTTTTCTTTACCTTTTCTTTTTCATCAGAAAGCACATCCGACAAATATACGCGGTACGATACATATATCTCATTGTTGTAAATACCTAAAATAAAAGGTTTTGTATCGGTAGATAATAGAAAACGCAAGAGTGGTTCTAGCTTTTGCTTAGGCATAATATTAATAGGCGAGGTAGCAAACAGATAGCTCTTATCATACACAAACAAACGGATTTCGGAACTGCCGCGGTGAAAGCGCCACGACTCATTGCCCACACGCGCCAACACCGGATTAATACCCATATCGCTAATAGCTTCTTCACAGAAAACAGCCAAATCGGTTAACGAATACTTGTTGAACAGTTTGTCGTCAATCTTGTTGCCGCAAGAGGAACAATATTGTGTTTTAGTAGTAATCAAATTATGGCAAGAACTGCATTCTACTGCGAATTGCGAGCGGTCAATAGCAGTTGCGTGGCTCAACATTTCGTTCAACACAGTTGCTGGAATACCAAAGCCCATATTATCGGCATTATTGAGCTTCGATACGGTTACGGCAATTACCTTACTTGATTCATCGAACATGGGGCCGCCGCTGTTGCCGGGATTTACCGCCGCATCGGTTTGAATATAGGTTTTCCCTTCCATCAATTGTTTAGGAGAGGAAACGGTTCCATCGGTAATGGTATAAGGCATTCCGAAAGGATAGCCAACGACGTTGATGTGCTCACCAATGCTTACATCTCTTTCTACATTCAATTCTAATTCCGGCAGGTGGGTAAAATCATTTTCTGTGGACAGAAAAGCTAAATCGGCCACCGAATTAATCAATACTACCTTAGCAAGAAAACGGTCTTTGTCCGTATTCTCAATGGACAGTTCGTGAAAACCTTCTACTACGTGAAAATTGGTAATAAAAAGATTGTGTTTCTTCAGGTAAAAACAAGTACCGGAACCGCCGGCATGGTTTACCTTAAATACCACTTTTGAAATTATATCGTTTTGCATAATAAATGTCTTTTTGTGTTATACTTTTTTTATTTTTCACTTACCAATCAAACGTGAGAAAAGGCCTCCTTTCTTCGCAGGAGTGGGAGCAAGGTTACCATCCATAATTTTTTTCAACACATGGTATAAGGTGGCGGTCGCTTCTTTCCAAGGTTTTCCCGATGCTTTTTCCAAAGCTTCAACCAATACGAGATTCACATCTTCCTGAAGGTTGTTGTGATAGTAAACATTATAAAAATTGAAAAGAATATCAACAGCTACCGCCGATTGATAGCCGTCTTGAATGCCTTTCTCGGCGCGCTCGTACAGTTTTTCGAGATTTTCTTGAATGTTTTGTAAGGATGACCTTCTTTTGGTTGAAATAAAAATTTCTATTTCATATAAATCTTCAATAAATTTAACTTTATCCATCGTTTGCCATTCCTGAAGGAAATTTTTCATGTTGGTAACAAGCCCGGGTAGAGGCGCTTCAGCATTAGCATCTTTGATGGCGGTATCAAGATTATTCTTCAACTGTCCTTGCGGGTGTGTATAAAAATCGATTTGGCGCAATGCTCCGGCAATAAAATCCCAGGCTTGTGAATAATTGCGCTTCGATTCAAAATAAGTAGTATAGTCCAAGGCTTGTTTGATGATGCTTTGTACGGTTTGATAAGCATTTTCTGCTTTGTCGACAGAAAAAGGAGTAACAATAGGTTCATACAGGCGTTTAGCACCGAATGTAGTTACAAATTCATCGTCGTATCTATCGCCAATATCACATATCTCGCGAAGGATATAATAAATTTTATAAGGATTAGTTTCATTAATCTTACAGGAATATTCAAAATCAAGATGGTTTTCGCGCAGGTAAATTTGCGCCAAATCCAATGACGAAAAGTTAAGCGTACACACTTGCCGCAACAAAGGTACAATGGCCTCCTGATTCACCTCCAGAAAAGGAGCGGAAACACTAAATGTTTCGTCGTTGATGGCTACGTTCACAATAATTGAACCATGCGGCACTTTAAAAACTGTACCCTCTGCATTGCCATATTTGGCACGCAGTTCAGTGTTTACATAATCCATTAGCAGATGAAAACTTTTCAGGTACTGCTTTTCATCATAAGCAGCGAGCGCTGAATCCCATAATTCCGTTTTTACCTTACTGGCGGTGGAGCTGTACAACGATTTGTGAAAAATTGGGAAATTGTTCATGTTTTTATTAAATGTTTGATTATTAACTTTAAACTATTATGTAGTCAGCCGGTGAAGGTCTTTGGCAAAGGAATTTCTTATAGACTGCAAGGTGCGCAGTCGTTCTAAAAACAATAAAACCTGCTCACTGTCGTTGAGTTTTTGCGCTTCGTGTAGTTGTTCGCTCAGTGTTGCAAAGGCTTGTTTGGTGATGTTCGACTTGTAGGCTGCAATAGCATAGGGTATTACACGTCGCAGTTTAACATCTTCCGGTTCCTCCGATTTAATATACGATTCGATGGATAGTTGGTAGTTGTCCGACAGCACATTTATCGCCAATTCCATAATGTTTTGGTTGGGGTGGTTGATGAAGTGCTTGAGACAGTCTTCATTTTGTGATTTTAAAATTTGAATATATTCATCGAAAATTTTCCGATAAAGAAGATTCTGTAATTCCAATTCATCGTTGCGCAGTTCGCTAATAATATATTCCGCTACATTGATGGTGTTATTTTCCGCATCTACAAACAAAGGTTTTTCTCCATATTTTAACAAGAAATACAGCAATTCTTTTTCAGAGGCCTCGCTGTAGATGTTGCTGACAAAGAAGGGGATGGGAGTAGTAGTGGGCGTGTCGGCAGCAGCCTCCGAAGGTAATGATGATAACTCGGTGGCTTTTGTTCCTTCGTACAAGCGTTTGCGGCGCAACTTGGCAACCTCGCCCGACAATACCTCTTCTTCCATTTCCATCAGGCGAGAGCATTCCTTCACATACACCGTCCGCGTGATGGTGTCAGGAATCATGGAGATACTTCTTACTACGTCGGAAATAAGCGAGGCACGCTGTATAGGGTCTTTTTTCGCTTCTTGCGTGAGTAATTTTGTTTTAAAAGAAATAAAATCCTGTTCGGCATCGGATAGAAAAGCTTCGAGTTCGGAAACGCTGTGCTTGCGGGCAAAGGAGTCGGGATCATCGCCGTCGGGAAAGAGCGCTACCTTTACGTTGAGGCCATCTTCGAGCAGCATATCAATCCCGCGGAGTGAAGCTTTAATACCGGCAGCATCGCCGTCGTATAACACTGTAACATTGGGCGAAAATCTTTTGATAAGCCGAATTTGCTCGGTAGTAAGCGAGGTTCCGCTCGAGGCCACCACATTCTCAACCCCCGCCTGATGCATTGAAATAACGTCGGTATATCCTTCTACTAAATAACATTTTTGTGTGCGTACAATAGCTTGTTTAGCTTGAAAAATACCGTAAAGCACATTGCTTTTGATATAAATTTCGCTCTCGGGAGAATTGAGGTATTTGGCAATATTCTTATCTTGCTTGAGTGTGCGTCCACCAAAGGCAATCACCCTGCCGCTGATGGAATGAATGGGAAACAGAACACGGCCGAAAAACCTGTCAAGCAAATCCTCATTGCGCTCAATCGACAATCCGGTGGCCACAAGGTATTCTCTCTTGTAGCCGTCTTTGAGAGCGGTGTTGCTGAAAGCACTACGTGAATCGAGACAATAGCCTAACTGGAATTTTTTAATCGTTTTATCGCTGAAGCCGCGTTCGCGAAAATAGCTCAGTCCTATATTTTTTCCATCGGGATGTTCCCAAAGTGTTTTGCTGAAATAGTCCTGTGCGTAGGCCGACACAATCATCATACTTTCGCGCTTGTTGCCCACTTGCACCTCATCATCGGTAAGTTCTTTCTCTTTGACTTCAATCCCATACTTCTTCCCCAAGTACTTCAAGGCTTCTACATAAGTCAGGTGCTCGTGCTCCATAACGAAATTTACAGCATTACCTGCCTTTCCACAGCCGAAACATTTGTAAATACCTTTGGCAGCCGACACGCTGAACGAGGGTGTTTTTTCGTTGTGAAAAGGACAACAAGCCAAATGATTCACCCCTCGTTTTTTAAGGCTGATAAAATCGCCAACCACCTCCACAATATTGGTGGCATCGATGATTTTGTCTATGGTTGCGCGATCAATCATATCAATTAATAATTAATAATGAACAATTGAACACATTATTATTCATTGTTCATTTAATCTTTCGGGGTACACTTTTTCATAATGCAGTTGCTGTAGCCGCTCCACCACCGAAGCCCTATCTTCCTTGTAGGTAACGCCGAACCATTGCGAGGTGGTGGGCAAGACTTTCACGGTGGCGGTGTGCAATTGAATCAGGTTGTTCACGACGAAGGGGATATAAAATTCAGACTTCAACTCTTGTCCTTTTTCTTTCAGAAAAATTTTGAAAAGCGCTTCGGAGTGGCCGAAGTAATCGGGTGTAAATCCCCACATGTTCATTGACACAAGGGTGTTTCCGTCAATGGCAACCATCTGTTCGTTTTCATCTTTATATTTTGTAAGGCTATTTTCACGGACAATATAAGTGCGCTCTACAACGGAGGTAAGGTTGTCGTTCGCATCTTTGGTGCATATTCCACGTGCCACAGCGCCACGTTCCGACAGGGTATTTTCCAAGCGAAAACCTACCATGCAGTACTTGTTTTGGCTATGCTCCAACTCTTTCAGATAGTTGCCCAGCATGCGGAAGGCATCGACACCGTAGTAATCGTCGGCATTAATAACAGCAAAGGGCTCATGAATCACCGGTGCGGCCATCATAACAGCGTGGTTGGTACCCCAGGGCTTTTCGCGGCCTTCGGGACAAGAGAAGCCATCGGGCAGGATGTCAAGTTCTTGGGAAACAAGTTCTACCATCACCTTGTCCTTGAAGCGGGGAAGGATATAGGCGCAAAAATCTTGCTCCATTGAGCGCCTGATTACAAACACGACTTTTCCGAAGCCGGCGCGCAGAGCATCGAATATGGAATAATCCATAATCAACTCACCGTTGGGACCCAGCCCGTCCAATTGTTTTAGTCCGCCGTAACGGCTACCCATTCCGGCAGCCATAATTAAAAGTGTAGGTTTCATAATCTTACAAATTTACGTACATTAATCGAAAAAATCAAAAAAATATACTATCTTTGTAGGGTAATTTAAGTTTAACCTTTTAACAATCAACCACCATGGCAAAAAAAGAAGAAAAAGAAACTATTGAACAGAAGAAAGGCGTTCAGATAAGCGCCGAGAAGCTCAAAGCTTTACAAGCCACTTTAGATAAAATTGACAAGGATTTTGGGAAGGGCACAGTGATGAAATTAGGCGACAAGCCGGTATGGGAAGTATCTGTAATTGCTTCAGGTTCGGTATCCCTCGACCATGCTTTAGGTGTTGGCGGGTATCCGCGGGGCAGGGTAGTGGAGATTTACGGCCCCGAATCGAGCGGTAAAACTACCTTAGCCATCCATGCTATTGCCGAAGCGCAGAGAGCCGGCGGTATTGCCGCTATTATTGATGCCGAGCATGCCTTTGATCCCACTTATGCCAAAAAATTAGGCGTAAATGTTGATACGCTGCTGATTTCGCAACCCGATAATGGGGAGCAAGCCCTCGAAATTGCCGACCACCTGATTCGCTCCGGAGCAGTTGATGTGGTGGTGATTGACTCGGTGGCGGCACTAACGCCGAAGGCTGAAATCGAAGGCGAAATGGGGGATTCGAAGATGGGACTTCATGCCCGTCTGATGAGTCAGGCCTTGCGTAAGTTGACGGCTAACATTAGCCGTACCAATACCTGCTGCGTTTTTATTAATCAGTTGCGCGAAAAAATTGGCGTGATGTTTGGCAATCCCGAAACCACTACCGGTGGTAATGCGCTGAAATTCTATGCCTCGGTACGTTTGGATGTGCGCCGCATAACCCAGTTGAAGGATGGCGACGAAGCTACCGGCAACCGTGTGCGTGTAAAAGTGGTAAAAAACAAGATGGCACCACCTTTCAAGAAAGCCGAGTTTGATATAGTTTTTGGCGAAGGTATATCGAAAATTGGTGAAATTATTGACTTGGGCGTCGATTTTGAAATTATCAAGAAGAGCGGCTCATGGTTCAGCTATGGCGACACCAAGATTGGCCAGGGCCGCGAAGCCGTGAAACAGCTATTGCTTGATAATCCTGAATTATGCGAAGAAATTGAAACCAAGTTGCGCGAGAAGCTGAAAGAGGTGAAGGAGTAGAAGCGACTAAGAGGTGAAAGGTACAAGGTAAAGGGTGAAATAGAAGAAAATGGGTGAAGATGGGAGAAAAACAATTTTTAACAACCTTCATTAAATAAGTAATCATAACTCATAAACCGCCTCATACTCCACGTCTTACGCTTCACGTCTAACATTTATTTGCACAAGAAGATATAAATGCTTACCTTTGCAATTCTATATCGCGGGGTAGAGCAGTTGGTAGCTCGTCGGGCTCATAACCCGGAGGTCGCAGGTTCAAGTCCTGTCCCCGCTACTACTAAAGCAAAAGAATCATCAAAAGATGGTTCTTTTTTTATTCCTTTATTTTTACAAGGTACTGATAATTCACGAAATACAGAGAATACGGCTTAATAGTCAAAATTGTTGATGAATTTACCTTTTTTTTGGCTTAATAGTCAAAAGTGGTGAAAAACGTACAATTTTATCACCACTTTTGACTATTATACCCAGTTCCTTAATCACTTTTTTTCCTACCTTTGCAGCATGAATCTACTAATTGACATAGGAAACTCAGGCGCCAAGGTAGCCATTGCCGACAAAGGCCGTTTTTTGACTATGAAACATTATAATAAGCTAACCTTTGAGGCTTTATTGCCTTTTTTGGAGCAGTATTGCCCCGAGGCGGCTATCTGTTCTTCAGTTGCGGATGAAAATGATCAAAGCGCTATTTGTAAGATGCTTGGCAAATATGTAAAAAAGATAATCCCCTTTAACCATACAACGCCTGTTCCCATTAAAAATTGCTACGCAACGCCCGAAACCCTTGGCATTGACCGCTTAGCAGCAGCGGTAGGAGCTAACCACCTCTTTCCGGCCACCGACTGCCTTATATTCGACTGTGGCACAGCCCTTACCATTGACATCCTGAGCCGGAACGGTGAGTTTTTGGGTGGTAACATATCTCCCGGGATGCAAACCCGTTTTAAAGCCTTGAATACCTTTACAGCAAAACTTCCATTAGAGGATATTGCTGAGAATGTTCCTCTTATGGGTACCACCACCACCACAGCCATACAAGCCGGAGTGTTTCATGGATTATCTTATGAAATAGAAACATATATCAATAAAAACCCGCATTGTACTATTATTTTTTCCGGCGGAGATGCACTTTTTTTTGTCAGGAACATAAAAAAATCTATCTTTGTAGTTTGTAATCTTGTCCTCATAGGACTTAATCAGGTAATTAATAATGTATATCGCCTATAGATTTTTTGTGAAGTCAATAATAGTTCTTGGCCTCTTGCTCTTTACCGCAACTGCCGCCTTTGCTCAAAACGATGATGCTATCAATACGTTTACGCCGTATTCATTTTACGGAGTTGGTGATTTGATGCGCCCCGGTACGCCCTATAACCGCGCTATGGGAGGCATTGGAACAGCTATGCGAACCTCTCGTCAAATTAATTTTTTGAATCCGGCAGCTTTAACGGCACATGATTCCTTGGCATTTATGATTGACTTTGGATTTGAAAGTCAAAATTATTATTCGGCTTATTACGCTGATAATCATAATGATAAGAAGTTGCATAAAACTGCCTCCAATAGCGTTAATGTGCATCATGTAGTAATGAGTTTTCCGATATCACGGAAATTAGTGGTGGGAGTGGGCCTATTCCCCTACAGTAATGTGGGATATAAAATGCAAAGTACCGAAACACGACCGGACATTATTGCTGAAATGGGTAATATTTATTATGAATACCAAGGTGAAGGTGGT
>JAIRUB010000010.1 GCA_031254635.1 Prevotellaceae bacterium
CCTATCCATTTTGTGGCGGCATGGGTAATAATGTTTGCTCCATAATCCTTTGGCTTAAATAAATATCCGGCGCCGCCAAAGGTATTATCTACTATCAAGGGGATATTGTGCTTATGGGCTATTTCTGCAAGCTGCTCAAAATCGGGAATATAAAAATCAGAGTTTCCCATAGTCTCGGTAAAAATCGCCTTGGTTTTTTCATCTATAAGTTGATGAAAACTTTCGGTATCTTTTTTTGCAAATTTTACGCCTACACCCAATTTAGCGAAATTCACCTTTAATTGATTATAGCTGCCTCCGTAAAGGCTTGGGGTACTTAGTATATTATCGCCCACGCCTGCCAGATTATTGAATGTCAAGAAATGAGCCGACTGCCCTGAGGCTACGGCTACTGCTGCTATTCCGCCTTCAAGCGCTGCAATTCTTTTTTCCAAGACATCTGTAGTAGGATTGGAAAGTCGGGTATATATATGCCCCTCTGCTTTAAGATTAAATAAATCGACGGCATGTTGTGCGCTCTTAAATTCATAAGAAACTGTTTGATGAATAGGTGTAGCGCAAGAACCTGTTGATGGGTCGTTGTAACGGCCGGCATGAACTTGTAAAGTCTCAAAATGTTTTGACATAGACATTAATTATTAACGAATGGTTATTTAATATGTTGTTTTTAGGAAAAATAATACCCTCTACCTAATGAGGGTATACAATGAAAATATTATGCATCTACCGATGCATTCGCATTCGACATATAACTAAAGCAGCTATGTTTAAATACTTTTTCATTTGGCTGCAAATGTACGTATAATTTTTTATATAAAAAATATTTTTGCATACACAAGCATTTTTGTATAACTTTGTAGGACTAATTTATTACTATTTACATGAATGTCATTACTAACGAAGCTATCAACGAGCCCACGCTAAATTTTATTGAAGAAATTATTGAAGCCGATTTAGCATCAGGTAAGCATAAAAGCGTTCTTACCCGCTTTCCGCCGGAGCCTAACGGCTATCTGCATATAGGCCATGCCAAGAGTATATGCCTCAACTTTGGCTTAGCCAAAAAATATGGTGGAAAAACCAACCTCCGCTTCGATGACACTAACCCCGTAAAAGAAGATATCGAGTACGTTGATGCTATTAAAGAAGACATACAATGGTTAGGTTTCAGTTGGGCTGATGAACTTTATGCCTCCGATTATTTTCAACAATTATATGAATGGGCAATAGCGCTCATAAAAAAAGGCTTAGCCTACGTTGATGACCAAACACAGGAAGAAATTCGCTTGGGACGCGGCACAGTAACCACTCCGGGCAAGGGAAGCCCTTTTCGTAACCGCAGTATAGAAGAAAATATCGACTTCTTTACTCGTATGAAAAACGGTGAATTTAAAGACGGCGAAAAAGTGCTTCGGGCTAAAATCGATATGGCGCACCCAAATATGCTGATGCGCGATCCTATTTTATACCGCATTTTACATGCTGAGCACCACCGCACCGGCAACCAATGGTGCATTTATCCGATGTACGACTACGCCCACGGGCAATGCGACTCTATTGAGAAAATTACGCACTCTGTTTGTACTTTAGAGTTCGATGTACACCGCCCTATTTATGACTGGTTTATCGAGAAGCTGGAAATTTTCCCTTCTCATCAATATGAGTTCGCCCGCCTTAACCTTACTTATACCATTATGAGTAAACGTAAATTGTTAGAGTTGGTAAGGAATAATTTCGTAAGCGGCTGGGACGACTCGCGTATGCCCACAATTTGCGGGCTGCGCAGGCGCGGCTATACGCCAGAAAGTATCCGCCTCTTTGCCGAAAAAGTGGGCGTAGCCAAGCGCAATAACGTTATTGACTTATCGCTGCTCGAATGGTGCGTGCGCGAAGACTTGAACAAACGCGCCAACCGCTATATGGGAGTGCTAAATCCCGTGAAGGTAGTTATCACCAACTACCCCAAAGACAAGGTAGAAATGATGGATGCCGTAAACAATCCCGAAGACGAAAGTGCAGGTAAACGTCAGATTCCTTTCTCTCGCGAGATTTACATTGAGCAGGATGACTTTATGGAAAATCCACCGAAGAAATATTTCCGCCTCTCGCCGGGCAATGAAGTACGCTTGAAGTATGCTTATATCATCAAGTGCGAAGAGGTAATAAAAGATGAGTCGAGCAATATTAAAGAACTGCGTTGTATTTATGATGCTGAAACCCGCAGCGGCGCAGGAAGCACGCGACAAGTAAAAGGAACTATTCACTGGGTATCGGCAGCTCAAGCCATACCTGCTGAGGTGCGGCTTTTCGACCGCCTGTTCACCGAAGCTTATATGGACAATATTCCTGAAGATAAGGACTACAAGGATTACCTCAATCCGCAGACCTTGCAATTGGCTAAAGCATACTTAGAGCCTGCGCTGGCAGTTTTACCACTTGGCACCAATGTGCAGTTCGAGCGCTTGGGTTACTTTGTTCCCGACAAGGACAGCAAGCCCGAATGTTTGGTGTTTAATAGAACGGTTACACTAAAGGACTCTTGGGCGAAGATTACTGCGAAGTAGTGGGGGATATTTTCTATACGAACAAATCTAGCAGTAAGCAGGAAAAATAGGGATATTTGGTTTAGAGAATGGATAGTAAGCTAACAAAGCTTTAGACAATTAGTTGCAAAAAGCGGTTATAGCGAAAGAACATTAATCACTAATCATTATTTTGCTTTTTCGCATGAATATCTGGCACAGCATTTAGATATATTCTGCTTCGTGCGATACATACATGTGTAATTTACTGCTACTAAGGTTATTTTGTTTGGAGCAATAAGGTTTTATTCAATTACGAATTAAAATTACGAACGGTGAATCCATCGACGAAGTCAATTACAGCGGTCAACAATCTCATATTCTGATGCTTGATACCTCGCACCAAGAACCTCGTACCCCGTACCTTTTTACCCTGTACCCTTCATTGTTCATTGAACTTCGCTCCTTGCCGGGTATTACGTTCAATCAGGCGTTGGTTGAGAAGGCGAAGCAATTCCACATTACGCAATTTATTCCATGGAGTGGCACTTACAAAGCGCGGAGGCACTTCATTAATAAATCGTTCAATATAGATATCGGAACATAGGCGTTCTAAAAAATCAACAAAAAAGTCAAGATATTCGTCAAGGCTGA
>JAIRUB010000057.1 GCA_031254635.1 Prevotellaceae bacterium
ACTCAACGCTGGTTTTGCAAAGGATGCAGAAAATACTTTCTAAGAAAAATCGTCGTTGGACTTGGTATGCTGTGGATCGCAAGAGCGGAGATGTAGTTGCTTGGCAAAACGGCAAACGGGATAATGTAACATGCGAAAAGCTACTTGAAAAAATGAAACATTTTCCGATAAGAAGCTACAGTACGGATAATTGGGAATCATATTCAAGTCTGCTACCTTTCGGAAAACATTTTATCGGGAAGGCAAATACATGGAAAATAGAAGGTAAAAATCTCAATTTCAGAACAGATCTTAAAAGACTTTGCCGAAAAACTATATGCTTCTCAAAAAACGAAGAAGTACATAATAAACTGATAGGGATATATATCGAAAAGCATTATTTCAAAACAGGAAAAATATTATTAATTCAGCTGTTTTGAAACACTACCAAAAACTTTATATAAATTTTTATTGTTCATAATTATGAATTGAATAGGTGATATAGTACTCTATATTTAAGTACGCACAAAAAAGCGGCCACTACTATTCTGCACAGCCATTCTTTACAATAATTTAAAGATTTAATCACATATTCTTTACAGCATAACTTCCGTAATGCTCTTGAGGTCCATTGAGAAACGGAATCCCCAAGAACGGTAGCCCTTTTCGTTAAAGCCGACATAAACGCCTATA
Source organism: Prevotellaceae bacterium (assembly GCA_031254635.1). Classification (GTDB taxonomy): domain Bacteria; phylum Bacteroidota; class Bacteroidia; order Bacteroidales; family UBA932; genus UBA932. The sequence continues at coordinate 673 of JAIRUB010000057.1, forward strand.
TTCATTAATCTGAACAAGGATATGCCATAACCGACTTCAATATAGTTGCGCATTTCGGGATGTAAGAGGTAGGAAAAATACAGATTTTCATCGAAAAGTATATTGCTGAGGAAAGGCAAATACTTCAATGCCAATAGAGGAGAACTGTAATGTGCATTAGCGTTCACATACCAGTCGTTGGTACTGAAAGTATATTGTGGCAGTAGTTGATAAGGCTCTGCTCCTGTGTGGTCGAATGACACAAAGGCTTCATTGCTGTAGAAATGACGGAAGTCGGCAAAGGAAAGCCGATTAGTGTTAAAATATTTTCCTGCCGAAGCGGTATAACTGAACCGGCTAAAGTACCCGTATCTGACAGTTTGTGATATTTTGAAACGTAAGAAATCAAAATCCGAAACACTTTCAAACACATTTGGAATACCTTTCATCCACAATAAACTGAAAGTCGGATAATCGGAATACATCATAATTTTTCGTTCGCCTCTTTTTCTGTAGTAATATTCTGGTGTATAGTTAAGTTGTATGTTTAGCAACGCAGCTCGATTATCAGCTGTTAGTTCCGGATTGGTGGCGACATCGGCGTTTCGTGGTGTATTAAGACGATAGTCGCGGGACTTGGAGTAGAAAAAAGAAAAATTGGAATTATTGCCCAACTCCCTTCTGTCGCTCCATTGTAACGATGTGAATAGTTCCAGCCCATTGGCGATATCTATGCTGTGCGATAAACGCATATAGTTATCGTGATAAAACATAGCATAATTTGTCCGGTACCATAGCGAGGACCACATATTCACCTTGCCCACCCCGTTGTCGCTTGCAAAATCTTTTGTTTGTTGCCCGCCCTCAATCTTCCAGTAAGCTCTACGATTCGGAAGATATAAATGCCTGAAAGAAGCGTCCCATAGTGGCACTTGTTGGCTGAAAGCCCAGCCAAAATTGGCACTGAGCCACCAGCCTTGTCCTTTTTTATACTGTTTCTGTAATGTCCCGGATAGTCCGTAAGTGAAGCCATCGACGGTGCTAAAATCTAAACTCCAGGGGTCGAGCAATCCGCCGAACTGCAAGCCAAGGCCATTTTTGAAATTTTTTGTAGAAGAAGTCCCAAAGAATACTATACTTGCCCAACCCTGTTTTTTGTTGTTATAATTTAAAGATTTTCCGGTGCTGTCGCGCGGATTGATAAGCACTAAGGAATCATACTTTTGATAAGTTATTAATTCTTCCTTAACTAAAGGGACAGGGCGTATGGTTTGAAAATAGGCAGTGTCGTTACGCACCATACTACTGTCTTTAGTAATGGTATAGCGGCGGGCAGGCACTTCCAACGATTTTTCCTTACCTTCTTCGGCCAATTGCTCTTCCTTTGAAATTTTGGCTATTTCTTGTTCTAATTTTGCCAACTTGCGCATATCGGCGTTATTTACCTGATATTTGGAAGCTATTTTAACGACTTCTTCCTGTAATTTTTCTTTTTTATCAGTTGTTGGTTTAGTTGCCGGCATCTCTGTTTTTGCAGCAGCAGGTTGGCGCAGTAAATGTTTGTTGATACTAATGCTTTGATACTTGATAGAACCAATCAGATTGCCGCTTCCTTTTGCGCCAAAGGCATTAATTTTAACATCAATGTTATAGGAGGAAGGAAGATAAATACCCTTTTCTACCTCGTCATAATTTTGTTGTATGCGCATACTGCCGAAGGTGGTTTCCTGCCTCAGATCGGCGCTATGCACATTCCAAGCCTGGTCAACAATATAGAGATAACCGGCCATAAGGTCGTTACTCTTACGGCGTGGAATCACTTTGATTTTATTGACTAATTTACCATCAATTTCCCTGTCGCCTTCGTAAACGAATTTATAATTTGAAAAAGCTACAGGAGCTAAGGGTAGGGAAGGACTGGTGCCGTAAATATTAAAGCGCGCCATACCGCTGTTAAAATCATTTTCGTTAAAACCTAAGCTCGACAAATCGGCTGAGGTAGCGTTGATTACCGATTTAACAGTCTGTTTGTATTGATCGGGAGCGGTGTAAATGATTTCGTTAATACTTTCTTGCAGCATGCTTGTTCCCTGCAAGACATTCCGCTCGTTTTTTTTCATCATCAAGGCAGCCATCCCTTTGATTTCTTCTACCTTGATTTTTGTTTTTAAGTAAACATCGGCGCGATAATTGTTCACAACATTGCGGTAGTATGGCGCCATGCCTATGGCTTTGCGCATGATTATATACGCAGGGTCCTCGCCTGTGGCCGAGAGGTACACCGAGCGCAGTTCATAAATTTTTTCGGACAGGGTAATAACCACTGGAGCGCTTTGCGGAAGTTGTACCGCTATGGTTTGCACATCGTAGCCCAAACTTTGCACTACGAGAGTATATTTTCCCTGAGGTAGCTTGAGTTCAAACTCACCGTCTTCATTAGCAGCTATTCCCTGTTTAACTTCTTTGATATAGACTGAGGCATAAGAAATTCCGATTTTCTTATCATCTTGTACACGTCCTTTAAGTACTTGACTAAAAGCTGAAAAGGGAGTATTAAGAGTCAATAGCAAAAAGTAAAAAAAGTAGCGTTTCATATTCAAATTGCATGTAATTGCTTACAAAGATAGCAACTTTAGCACAAAAGACATAAATAAAATTATTAGAAACTGTTTTGAATTTTTCATTTGATACGATTAAGCATCAATTTTATCATGGCTAATTGAATCATTGTTTCGGATGTATCTGTATTAAACTCATAATCTTTTGCTAATCTTCTGTAGCTTTCAAACCATGAAAAGACGGGTGGTTTTCATACTTCGCGAATCAATGATTCCAATGCTCGGGCTACTTAGCTTTCCCGCTTTCTTGCGGATACAATGATGCAAAACTTCATTCAATTCTTCTATTTATATATTATTTTTAAAATTCAAAACAGTCTCTTAGTCATTTTCGTGGTGACTTTTAGAATTCTACACAAAGACAAGAATTATTTTGTTACAGTTTTTCCAAATAGCGTTTCACTTCGGCTAAAAGCCATAAGGGAGTGGAGGTGGCGCCGCTAATGCCTACATGCTCTTCGGCAGCAAACCATCTGGATTGAATTTCTTCTGCCTTACTGATGAAATAAGTATTAGGATTAGTATCCCTGCATACCTGATACAAAAATTTTCCGTTAGAAGAATCTTGTCCGGCCACAAATATGATTTTATCAAATTGCCGGCAAAATTCCTGCAATACAGGCTTCCGGTGGGCTACCGAACGGCATATAGTATTCTTAACATTCACCTCAACATCCGCAGCTAACAAGGCGTCCACTATTTGTTGAAATTTGTCAATTGACTGGGTAGTTTGGCTATATAGGGTAATTTTTCGAGCTATAGTATCCATATCCAACTCGTCAAGTTCGTTAAACACCACCAAATCGTTATTGATATAACCGGCAATGCCTGTAACCTCCGGATGGGTAGCCTTTCCGTACAAATAAATACGCTCGCCCGAACGATACGAACGTTCTATTTGCTTTTGCAAACCGGTTACAATAGGACAAGTAGCATCAATGATCTCGTTGTTATTGTTGTGTGCGGCGACATAGCTGTCGGGCGGCTCGCCGTGAGCGCGAAACAAAATCCGCTGATTATACAGTAGGTGCAAATCGGGATGTTGAATGGTTTGCAGGCCCATTTCTCTCAAGCGATTATTTTCCTCTTCATTGTGTACTAATTCGCCTAAGGAATAAAGCGGTTTACCGGCAGTCAAGGCTTCTTCGGCCTTGTTAATGGCATTAATTACGCCAAAACAAAACCCTGCCGAAGGGTCGGTTTCTACATATAGGTGAAGGGTAGCTGCCATATATTGTGTAAAGATAAACAAAATTTACAGATTTACAATTTATCGATTTATCGTAAAACGTTGAGAATGAAATGCAAAGAAATTTATTCTTAGTAAAAGATGCTGAGTGAAAAGATTTAAAAATTTAATTTTTCCCTTAGGGGAAATATATTATTAACCAAGACTAAGGAAGTGAACGAATTAGTTCCTACAGTAATGTTTTTGTTTTCTTTTGATATAAGAAGCAGTATCTCATTCAGTTTTTCAAATCTACCATCATTTTCCCATTGGCTGTGGAAATAATAAACCAATTACCACTTCGGGAAATCCAACAGTAGTATAACCAATTAGTATCCTGTTTTGAGTAAGTTATAGTCAATCTTTTGTGCATTCTAAACAGTTTCTATAGGGTTTTAGTGTATTTTAGTTTAACAAATTGGAAAAATTTCCAGATACAATAGCCGACTAAGAGGCCGAAAAGCGCTCCACAAAGAATGTCTAAGGGATAATGTTTACCTACGTAAATACGGCTGTACGACACAACAGCAGCCCAGCTAAAAATACAGTAGCTATACCATTTTTTACCCAAGAGGAAGGAAGTGATAGTTGCAAAACCAAAGGTGTTGGCAGCGTGGTTGGAAATAAAACCAAACTGTCCACCACAATTTTCCAATAAATGTACCATCCCATAAAACGAAATTTCGTAACAGGGGCGCAAGCGTTGGACGGTGTTTTTAAAGAGATGCACAGACAGTTGGTCGGTCAGGGCGAAAGTAATCAGCACAGCCGCTAAAGCTAATAAACCCCACCGCCAATTGCGTTTCCAAAAGAAGAAAAAGGCAATAATTACATACAAGGGTACCCATCTGAAATCGCCGGTAATGAATACCATTACAGGGTCTAAAAAAGCGCAGTGCAAACCATTCAGAAAAAGAAATAATGACTGGTCAAGCTGTATAATGTAATCAAGCATCGTTATTAGTATTTAGGTGTTTCCAAAGCATATCTTTCAGAGCGATAATATTAAGTCCAGTAAGCGAAGAAATGAAGATATGCGGTATTTTCTTTGGAAGATGTCGTTTAATTTCCGCCATCAATTCTTCGTCCAACATATCGCTTTTAGATATAGCTAATATTCTTTGTTTATCGAGTAATTCGGGATTATATTGTTTCAGTTCGTTTAACAAAATTTTATATTCGGACAGAATATCTTTGCTGTCGGCCGGAACGAGAAAAAGCAGCATAGAATTACGTTCAATATGGCGCAGGAAGCGCAATCCAATACCTCGTCCTTTGTGTGCATCTTCAATAATACCGGGGATATCTGCCATCACAAAAGAATGTCCGTCGCGGTAGGAAACAATACCTAAATTAGGTTCCAAGGTGGTAAAGGCATAGTCGGCAATCTTCGGTTTCGCCGCCGATACTACGGAAAGCAGCGTTGATTTTCCGGCATTGGGAAAGCCTACCAATCCCACATCAGCCAAGAGTTTCAATTCAAGGACAAACCACCCTTCCTCGCGTGGCTCGCCGGGCTGGGCATAACGGGGCGTTTGGTTGGTAGACGATTTGAAAAACGCATTACCCATACCGCCGCGGCCGCCTTTGCATAAAATTTTTTCTTCGCCCTCAGCAGTAATTTCAAACAAAATCTCTTCCGCCTCACCGTTCTTAGCTACTGTTCCCATCGGTACATCGAGGACAATATCTTCGCCATCGGCTCCGGAACATAAGGCGCCGCTGCCTGCTTCGCCTGCTTCTGCTCTAATATGCTTACGGTATTTCAGGTGTATTAATGTCCAGAATTGGCTGTTCCCGCGCAGTATAATATGTCCGCCGCGGCCGCCATTACCGCCGTCGGGGCCTCCTTTCGGAACATATTTCTCCCTGTGAAGGTGCGAAGAACCTTTTCCCCCATCACCGGAGGCACAGAAAAGGCGTACGTAGTCAATGAAGTTAGACATCTATTAGTTGAAAATTGAAAGTTGAAAATTGAAAATTATATATTTCACAGTATTTCAGCTATAATTTCGTTAATGTGGGTGAGGGTTTCCTCTCGCGTTTTTTCGCTATCGACAGCATAAAACTTGTTTTTCGCTTTATAGTAATCTATCACCACCGCTGTTTGTTCGTTATAATTTTTTATTCGTGTACGGATAATATTAATATCGGCATCGTCGGCGCGGCCTTCCGCTTCGGCTCTGTGTAGTATGCGTTTAATAAGGGTTTCATCATCTAAACACAGAACAATCATCAATGACACTTCTGTGCCATTTTCGGCAAATATTTCACCTAAAATTTCTGCTTGTTTGGTAGTACGAGGAAATCCATCTAAAATAAATCCTTTCGAAGTTTTATTTTCGTTTATACGTTTACTCACCAATTCAACAACTACTTCATCGGGTACTAAGTGCCCTGCTTCTATTAGTGAACGTAGTTTTTCACCAAGGGGAGTCTTACGTTTAATTTCATCGCGCAACATTTCCCCTGTGGACAGGTGCATCAAGCCGTATTTTTCGACTAAAAAAGAAGCTTGTGTTCCTTTTCCTGCACCCGGAGGCCCAAATAATACAATATTCAACATTTGATTAAATTTTAAATTGATGGCAGCATACGCTACTGCACCAAGGTATAAATATCTTTCAAATTACGGCCTAACTCATCATAATCAAGTCCATAGCCTACAATAAAATCATTAGGAATTGAAATTCCGATATAGTCAACCGCATAATTTTCCTTAAAGGCATCGGGTTTAAATAATAAGGTAGCAATCTTTACCTGCTTCAATCCTTTTGATTGTAAATCGTTGAGAAGCCTACTAATAGTCAAACCTGTATCAATAATATCTTCTAAAATAATTACCGTACGGTTTTTTAGGTTGGTATTCAGGCCTATCAGTTCCGAAACTTCGCCCAAAGATTGAGTGCCGGCGTAGGAGAAATACTTGATAAATGATACTTCGCACGGTGCTTCAATCAATTTCAGCAAGTCGGCAGCAAACATAAATGCGCCATTCAGTAATCCGACAAACACCGGCGTTTCACCAGCCATATCTTTATTGATTTGAGCAGCCACCTTTTCCACTGCTTGCTGAATCTCGGTATCCGGAATGGAAAGGGCAAAAATTTTATCGTGCAAAGTAACTTTTTTCATACGATTTGTTTCAAATTGTAAAATTAGTATTATTTTTGCAGTCTGTAAAATTTATTTGTTAGATGAAAGCTTTAGTCAGTATAATTATGGGGAGTACTTCCGATTTGAAGATAATGGAGGAAGCCGCTAAATTTTTGAATGATATGAAAATACCCTTCGAGATGAACGCCTTGTCGGCTCATCGTGTTCCCGAAAAAGTAGCAAGCTTTGCAAAGGAAGCTCATACTCGTGGTATTAAGGTGATTATAGCCGGCGCCGGTGGCGCTGCACATTTGCCGGGCGTTATTGCAGCCTTTACCCCCTTACCGGTTATTGGAGTTCCCGTAAAATCCTCCATTTCAATTGATGGCTGGGACTCTATTCTTTCTATCCTACAAATGCCTGCCGGTATTCCGGTAGCAACTGTAGCGCTCGATGGAGCGCGTAATGCCGCTATATTAGCTGCTCAAATTTTAGCCTCATCCGATATCGATTTATTTGCCAAGATACAACAATTCAAACGCGAATTAGCCGAAAAAATAACCGCCGCCAACAAAGAATTAGACAAAATCCACTACGATTTCAAAATTTAAAAACAATTAAAACATTTTGAACAGCTATGTTACCACTCTAACCTGCCTGTTCCTCATTACCACCA
>JAIRUB010000093.1 GCA_031254635.1 Prevotellaceae bacterium
CCAAACAGGAAGAGTACGTTGGTAAGCAATGCAATGTTAGCGGCAACACCGGCACCTTTATAGAATATAAGCATATACAACAACACCATAATAAATGCCAATAAGATGGAAAGCATACCGGCATTGATAGACTCCTGTCCAAGTGAAGGGCCTACCACCGCTTCCTGAATAATACGCGCAGGAGCAGGTAATTTCCCTGATTTTAACACGTTGGCTAAGTCATCGGCTTCCTGTACGGTAAAATTACCGGTGATTGCCGAACGACCACCAGTAATTTCACCATTAACACGGGGATAAGAATAAACAGCATCGTCTAAAACAATAGCTATGCAACGCTGGCTTATACCTTTTTCATCTGGGCCAAAAGCTTCTTTGGTCATTTGCGCCCAAATTTTAGCGCCTACGGCATTCATCGCCATATCTACTTCAGGGGTACCCAAGTTGCCAAAACTTTTACGCGCATCGGTAACCACGCCACCATCAAGCGGGGCCTTGCCGTCGCGGGCGTCGGCCTTAATTGCTACTAAGTCATAAAATACGCCGGACTTATCTATTGTATTATTAGGTTTCACAGACCACATCGGACGGAAATCACGAGGGAATAAAGCGCGAACTTGCGGCATATTGAGATATTTCATCACCTTGCCTGTATCGCGATAGTGTACTAAGCCAATACACGCGCCTGGACCGGGCTGTCCTTGACCGTCGGTATATGGCTGTAAAATAGAGAACAGAGGATATTCCTTAGCCCAATCCTGTGAGGTGTTTTGTTGTATAAGGCTATCCAAATCTGTTTTGGCTTCTTCCGGTGCATGCTCGGCAATATTGATATCACGAATTAAACGATTGGCTTCTAACAATATAGAATATATTTCACGGGAATTATCGTAGGTTTTCCAAAATTCCAAAGAAGCGGTTCCCTGAAGCAACTTGCGAACGCGGTCGGGTTCTTTAACCCCCGGAAGTTCCACCAAGATACGGCCGCCGGTGCCCAAGCGCTGGATATTGGGCTGTGTTACCCCAAAGCGGTCGATACGGTTACGCAACACATTGAAGGAGTTTGCAATAGCACTTTCGGCGTGTTCGCGTAAGACGCTTAGCACTTGCGAATTAGTAGTTTCCAGCTTAATATAATCACGTAACTCGTAAGTAGCAAATATTCTAGAAAGCGGTTGCCCCGGAGCCACTTTTTCCCAGGCCTCGCCAAAGAGGGTTACAAAGTCGGAACGGCTGCCAGCATCCTGATTTTCCTTAGCCAACTTCAGGGCATCATTAAATTCAGGCACCGCGCTATTGTTCGCCAAGGCCTTCACGATATCAATTACGGCGACTTCGAGCATAACGTTCATCCCGCCCTTAAGGTCAAGACCCAGATTTAACTCTTTATCTTTACAATCCTTGTAAGTGAAGGCGAAAAACACCTTTTCGGCTGCAATAGAGTCCAAATAATATTTTTCACGGGCATTGAACAGGGAGTCTAAATGGAAAGCCCTGCTTGCTTCATTGTTAATTGAAAAATTAGGGTCTCTTTCTGCCGCAGCTCTTATTGCCGTAGCATAATCCTTAGCCTTACTTTCCTGATGTCTTGTTACCCAGGTAAACGATAACTGATAAAGGCAAGCCATACCTATAACGATGGCTACCAAACGAATAACACCTTTACTTTGCATGAATTCTAATGTTTTTAAAGTATATTTTCATAAATTTTGGACTGCAAAGGTAGTGTTTTTTTATAAAAAAGAAAGAATTTATACCTTTGTAATATGAAAAAAATTAAAAACATACTGATCCTCTGCGGTTACATGCTTGTATCTTTCGCTGTTACAGCACAAAACACAAACCTGCAAGACGAACTGAAGAGGGGGCGTCAATTACGATTAACTTATAACCTTGATGATGCTCTGGGTGTTTTTAACAAACTGCTCCAACAAGAAACCGACTCTATTTTTCGGATGGAAATTTTACGGGAAATAATGTTTTGCGAGAATGGCAAAAATATGCTCAAATTTACTGCCACTCCAATTGTAGTAGCCTATCAAACAGTTTCTTTAAAAGAATTTTACTATTATTATGACTTATCTTTGTCCGGATTTTGGAGCCTTACACCGAAATCGCTGTTAAAGGAGTTGGATGTCAGCGAAATAAAACCATTCGTTTATGTTTCTTCCAAAAATCCTGAAGTAATTTATTTCGATTCGCGCGGCAACGATGAAAGAGACTGGGATATTTACGAAACTCACATGATGCCTAATAACGAATGGAGTGCCCCCGAACGTCTCAGCGAAACCGTAAACACTCCCTTCGATGAGCGCTTCCCTTATCTTTGCCACGATGGGCTTACTTTATATTTTGCATCCAACGGACACTACGGCATGGGTGGCTACGACTTGTATAAAACGGTGAAAGACCCGATTACCGGCGAATGGAGCATTCCCGAAAATTTAGGTTTTCCCATTTCTTCTACGGATGACGATATTCTTTATGTTCCCGATGACGATAATCTTTATGCCTGCTTTGCTTCTACCCGCAATGCCGGCAAAGACAGTATCACTGTATATAAAATTGCGTTAGAAGGCACTCCTGTAAAGCAACCGCTTAACCATTGGCCGGATATTGTGAAAGCCGCCACGCTTCATTCTCCGGTAACTCCTGTTTACATCGAAAAAATAGCTATTACCGCAGAAGAAGACTCTCCCGAAGCAAAATACCAACAGCAAGTACAGGAACTACAAAAATTCAGGCAGCGTAACAATACTGCACAGATAGAACTTGACCAATTGCGCACCGACTATAGTAAAACTACAGATGCTCAAGAGCGCAAAACACTTTCTGTAAAAATAGACTTACGTGAACAAACATTAACCCAATATCAGCAGGAAATCAAGCAATTGAACAAACAAATACAGGAATTGGAATACGATTTGTTAACACAAGGTATAACAACTCCGGCTATTACACATTTACCAATAACCACCGACACTCCTATATCGTATCTACCCAAGCAAACCACACTTACTCCACGTCCCGAAAAAATTATCAGTATACCGGAAATAATAGTACAGGCACCCATTATAGCTGTTACTGAAATCAAAGATTTCACCTTACGTACTAAAACGGAGTCTCGGGTTTTTGAAAACGAACGTATAGATGGCATCAGCTATCGTTATCAAATAGGTGTTTTCAGTAAAAAGCCCGATATGAAAACATTTAAAGGCTACACACCCGTATTTATTGACGAACGTAATGGTAAATGGGCATGTTGCATAGGCTCTTTCCGTACTTATGCAGAAGCGCAGAAATATACCACTATAATAAAACGTGAGTTTAATGATGCGATGCTTGTCGCCTACAAAGACAATAAGCCTATAGAAGTACGGATAGCTCGGATCGAAGAGGGGAAAAAGCCTGCGGGTACAACTATTACACCTGTTAATAAAAATGTGGCTTACCAAATAGTATTAGGCGAAACACTCCCCAACAATCTGCATAAAATCCTGCAACAGGCTACTTCCAAAGAAATAGCCCGCATCGTTGTTGAGGGCAAAACCCAATATGTTGCAGGTCCCTACAGCTCCAAAGACGAAGCCGACAAGGTTGTAGCAGTATTACAACAAAGCGGCTTCACGGATGTGAGTTTGAATACGATAGAGCGGAAGTAGGTGACGGTTGACCCCTTTGCAAGCTCGGGACAGGCTCAGTAACGAGCTACATATTGCATAGCCGAATATCTCATATCACCTTACGTCTCACACTTTTCGATTATAAAATATCTTTAAAACTTATAGCTTATTCCAAGCTGCCCAACGCCATTGCAGTTTTCCATAGCATCTATAATCTTTAGAACGCCAAAATTTAAGCGCAAGCCCGCATGAAAGTTTTCGGTAATTTTGTAGGATACGCCGAAACAAATAACCGTATCGAATTTATTCAGTTTATCATATAGCTCGATAGTTCTATCGTTGACAATGGATTTTCCACTTATCATATAGCCAACTTGCGGACCAACATCAATGCTGAACGAACGAGCCGAATTTACAAAAAATTTAAAAATAATCGGCAGGTTAATGTAGTCATAGTTTTAGAAACTGTTTAAATTTGACAAAAAATTAATACAATTAATTAAAAATCAGCATGTTATTTGACTGTTATTTTATATCTTTGTGATTATCAGTCAAATAATTACCAAGATGCATAAAATAAATTATCCAACTAAGCTGACTAAAAAACAATGGCAAGTTATAGAAAAATATGTTAGATGGCAAAGCAAAGAAAGAAAACGAAAACATTCATATTATTACCGATACGAATGGATGGCTTTTATCTGCAGTCGTTCATGCTGCCAACGAACACGACAGTCAAACAGACTTCAAACCGTTACATAGACGGTGGATTATTGAAAGAACTTTTTCGTGGCTTGAAAATTTTAGACGATTGGCTAAAGACTATGAATACACCGTATCTTCCAGTATTGCAATGATATTTTTAGCTTTTATACTCCTCGCCCTCAATAAAATTTCTTGCTTGTCCTAGGGATTTTACCTACATGGAGTTAAGAACAGTATTGAAATGCGTTGACTATGAAGAGATTGAGGGGGATAGTCTATAGTTCGTTTTAAAAAGGATGAGCATAAAATAAAATTGTATAAAACCCCATTCGGGAAATATTTTGAAGTATTATCAAATCAGATTGATTATTGATGAGTTAAAAAAAGAAGGTTTATTATGAAAGATGTATTAACATATAAAGGTTTTATCGGCTCGGTTCATTTTTCGGCTGATGATAATATTTTTTTGGGAAAAGTGGAAGGCATAAATGATTTGATTACTTTTGAAGGCAGAACAGTAGAAGAGCTTGTTTCCGCTTTTCACTACGTTATGGACGAACACATTAAGGACTGTAATAAAAAGAACTTGCTTCTTGACAGAAGTTATAAAGGGAGCTTTAATGTCCGCATTTCGCCGGAATTACATAGACGAGCAGCGCTTACTGCAAAAATATAAGGCATAAGTTTAAATCAATTAGTGAATACCAGCTTACCCCAAATGCTTAAAATTTAATAATTTGATATCCTTTTTACCATGTACTTTTTACTCTTTAATCATCTTATTTACTTGTCGGTAAACATTTTCGGCGGTGAAGCCGAGCTTTTCGTCAAGGACTTTGTAGGGTGCGGAGAAGCCGAAGGACTCCATGCCCCAAACTTTGCCGTCGGCGCCTACCAAGCCTTGCAGGCTTACCGGCAATCCTGCTGTTAAGCCGAATTTCTTCACACCTTTCGGTAATACCGCTTCTTGATAAGCTACTGGCTGACTGCGGAATAAACCTTCAGACGGCACCGACACAATACGCAGTTTAATATCCTCGGCGCGTAACAAAGCGGCGCCTTCTACCAAGGTAGCAACTTCGGAGCCGGAAGCTAACAATATCACATCGGGCTTGCCGTCGCACTCCACTATGTAGGCGCCCTTCGCAGCTTGCAAAGCCTCTTCATAACGATTAACCTTTGCTGGAAGATCCTTGATGTTTTGCCGCGAGAATATCAATGCCGTAGGTGTAGTCGTATTTTCCATTGCTAATTTCCATGCCACAGTGGTTTCATACACATCGGCGGGACGCAATACCAGCATAGCGTTGAGGTTCTTGTGATTCTTCAGTTTTTCCAACAGGCGTATTTGTGCCTCCTGTTCCACCGGCTCGTGCGTAGGGCCGTCTTCTCCTACACGAAAAGCGTCGTGCGTCCAAATAAATTTTACAGGTAACTCCATGAGCGCGGCCATACGCGCTGCAGGTTTCATATAATCGGAAAACACAAAGAAAGTAGCGCAGGCAGCAATTACGCCACCGTGCAATGTCATGCCTATACACAGGCAGGCCATGGTTAGTTCGCTCACGCCGGCTTGCAGGAATGCGCCTGTAAAATCATTCCGAGAAAAGGCTTTAGTGTTTTTGAGAAAGCCGTCGGTTTTGTCGGAGTTTGATAAGTCGGCTGACGACACAATCATGTTTTCCACTTTCTTCGCCAATACGCCGAGCACAGTAGCTGAGGCAACTCGCGTGGCCTGTCCTGCTTTTTGTTCAATGGCTGCCCAGTCGATAGCCGGAATTTTTCCACTGAAGAAGTCCTGCATCTTAGCTGCTAAAGCAGGATTAGCTTTTGCCCAAATTTCTTGTTTGGCGCGGCGTTCGGCTACTATTTTCCTCAACTCAATATTACGTTGTTGATAAAGTTCCTGCACATCAGGGAAGATGCGGAAAGTCTCTGCAGGGTTGCCGCCCAGATTTTTTACGGTAGCTTCAAAGGAAGCGCCCGCATCGCTCAATGGTTGTCCGTGCGTTGAACACTTATTTTCATAGCTACTGCCGTCGGCTGCCACAGCACCCTTGCCTATAATGGTTTTACCGATAATCAGCGTGGGGCGTTGATTTTCGGTCTTGGCTTCGGTCAATGCCGCACGAATTTGTGTTACATCGTGACCATCTATGGACAAGACTTTCCAGCCCCAAGCCTCATATTTTTTCGCCACATCTTCACTCGTCACCTCTTGTACTGTTGTGGAAAGTTGAATATCGTTGGCATCATAAAACATTATTAAATTATTCAAGCCCAAGTGCCCTGCAATACGACCCGCTCCCTGCGAAATTTCTTCCTGAATGCCGCCGTCTGAAATAAATGCGTAAATCGTATGATTCATCGGTTCGCCGAAACGCGCTTGCAGGAATTTTGCGGCAATGGCAGCGCCCACGGCGTAGGTATGTCCCTGTCCCAGAGGACCTGAAGTATTCTCAACTCCACGAGGGACGTCCACTTCAGGGTGTCCGGGCGTAAGGCTGCCCCATTGGCGGAACTGCCGAAGTTCCTCAATCTCATACTTTCCTGTAAGCGCCAACACAGCATATAACATAGACGACATGTGTCCGGGATCTAAGAAAAAGCGGTCACGACCTTCCCAATCAGGGCGTTCCGGATCATGTATCAGAAATTCGGAATACAATACGTTTACAAAGTCGGCGCCGCCCATAGCGCCTCCGGGGTGCCCCGATTTGGCATTTTCAACCATGGCTGCAGCTAAGATACGAATGTTGTCGGCTGCACGATTTATCAAGTTTAAAGAGTTCATATTTAATATTTTAGAAAATTATAAAGGATAAATACAAGTACACAAAAATACTATTTTTTTAGTAACTCTTCAAAGTTCATAAAGTTCATAAAGCTTATAAAGTTTATAAAATCCAAATTAATAGGCAGTTAATAGGCAAATCTTATTGCTCGCCTCACGCTTTACGGCTAACGCTTCACGACATAAATAAAAAAGGACAGCCGGGAACCACCCCGGCCGTCACTAACCAAACCTTAAAACCTATGAAAACTGATTTCACTAAATAAGACTACAAAAAACGAAAAAGGTTTAATCGGAAATGAAAAAAATTTGTACCTTTGATGTGGATTTTTTATTATAATTAACATAAAACACTAATTGTTATGGCAATAGCATTAACAGAATCAAATTTTGACGAATTGGTAAATTCAGGCAAACCTGTTTTGGTTGACTTTTGGGCAACCTGGTGCGGCCCCTGCCGCGCCATCGCTCCCATCATTGATGAAATTCACAAAGAGTATGAGGGTAAGGCATTTATAACAAAATGTGATGTTGATAGCGCCGGCGACATTGCCCTTCGTTTCGGTATTCGCAACATTCCCACGTTGTTATTCTTTAAAAATGGAGAAATGGTAGACAAATTAGTAGGCGCAGCGGCTAAATCGGCTATTGTTGCCAAGTTAGACGCACTGCTTTAAGGTAACAAGGTGAAGGGTGAAAGGTGTCAATTTAAGAATTTAATAACTTTTAACTTTATAAACTTTATGAAAAAAACATTTATCTTATTGGTGGCGCTGATAATGGCGGGTAATGCTGAGGCAAAAATACGAGTGGGGCTGAAAGGAGGAGTGGATTTTGCTTCTTTTGCTGACTCACCTCATTATGATTTTAATAATCGTACAGGTTGGCACATTGGAGGCATGATGAATATCCGTTTCCCTTTTGGGTTAACGCTACAGCCGGAACTGTTGTACAACGCTAAGGGAACAAATTGGGAGTATAAAGGTCCAACAATAGATCCTCATCCACCATTATCAAGAGCTAATCACTCTATAGGTTATATAGAATTACCAATTGACCTGCAATGGGGAGTCAAACTTCCCCTGCTTCGTCCTTATCTATCGCTTACCCCTTATGTGGGCTATGCAGTAAACAATGGTACGCCAATGGTAGATATTAATAAATGGGACGGCGGCGTTGGCGTTGGTGCAGGAGTGGATATCTGGAAATTGCAAGTGTCGGTAAAATACTTTTGGGGATTTGGTGAAGTATCGAAGTACTTTGTTGATGGTCCGGTAAAAAACCGCAATCTAATGCTTTCCTTAGGCCTTTTTTTGTAAATGGAGCTAAATACCGCAAAAAATTTCTTAGGAAACAACTGGACAGCGTTTGAAAATTTTTATCGCTCTGCCTTGCGGAGCGATATTGCTTTTTTAAACACTATTAACGACTATTTGCTGCAACATTCGGGCAAGCAATTGCGGCCACTGCTCACTTTAATAGCTGCCAAACTATGCGGTGAAATCACTGCAAGCGCTTATGTTGCTGCCGCCGCTGTAGAAATGGTGCATACTGCTTCTTTATTGCACGACGATGTGGTTGATAATGCCGACTGGCGACATGGTATGCCCACAGTTAAGACCTTGTGGAAATCGCAGGCTGCAGTACTTACCGGCGACTATTGGCTGTCGCGGGCCTTTCAATTGGTGGTGGAACACCAAGAACACCGCCTGCTGCCAACCTTCACCTCTTGCTTGCTTAACCTTTCGGAAGGAGAACTGTTCCAAATGTCGAAGGCGCAAATATTAGACACCACACAAGACGACTATTACACCATCATCGGCAAAAAAACAGCCTCGTTGATGAGTGCCGGAATGAAGGCGGGAGCTATTACCGGAGGTGGTAGCAAGCTTGATATTTTAAACATGAACATTGCCGGTTATGCCTTAGGTTTAGCCTTTCAAATCCGCGATGATATTTTTGATTATACCAAGAACAACTTCTTCGATAAACCCACGGGCATTGATTTGCGCGAACAAAAGATTACGCTTCCCTTGATTTGCGCATTAAAAAATGTGGAAAACAATAAGCGGGAAGAAATTATAAGAGAAGTAAAAAAAGCTGCTAAAAATTCCCGATCTGCTGCCAAAGTTACAACTTTCGTTAGACAGCAAGGGGGAATAGAAACGGCACAAAGCATTCAGCAAGAACATATTAATGAAGCAATCGCAATATTTTTATCCTATCCCGAAAGCGAAATCTGCCGATTGCTGATTAATATAGCTCGGTATTTGGCTAAGAGAGATGCGTAACGGGATTTAAAAATTCAATTTTTCCTGAAGGGGAAATATATTATTAGCCCAGGGTGGAGCTTGCAGAACTAAGGTTGTTTTTTTAGGAACAATAAGGTTGAATTAGGGATATTCAGTAAAATCAAAAAAATCCTGCTAATGGTAACATTTAGGCAGGATTTTTCTTTTATAACAGGATTGGTTTTCCAAAATTCGACTGTTTTTTTGATTTGTTTTTATATTAATTGGTTTAGACATTACATTTCGTCTGTTAATTCGTGGACTATTAGTCTGTGAATGTTATGTTTCCGTCCAAAACACATCATATAATTCAACTTTATATTTTAAAGCAAATTAAATACTATTTTTTGTTTTTACAAAATTTTTCTTCCTTTTCTCCAATCTTTTCCCTTTCTCCTATTTCCACCCACTTTTCCGCCTGCTGCCTTGTTAAGGTGGCGCCGCAATCCATGTCATCAAGTTGATGGATATGTGGGAAGCGGGGCATACTTAATTCAAAGATTTAAAAATTTAAGGGTTAAGGGTTCAAAGGTAGTGAAAATTGTTCGTTATTCATTATTCATTGTTTTCTGTCGTGCTTGCATAGAGGTGTAGTAGCGAAATAAGTAGTCGTACATTACTAATTCATGCATTCGCTGTTGGGTGCGGAACAGGCGGTTTAATGTCATGTGAATATAACTGCTTAACAAGTCATTTAGTTGTAATTGCGGATTTTCTTGTGTAGTGTAAAATATTTTGTGTAAATGCTAACTTTGTGATGTATTAAGGATTTTCCCAAGTCGGGCATGCCCGACTTGGGAAAAAGCGCAAAAGAGAATAAACCTTAACACATTAACATTATGAACGACAAAAAGTTAGAGATTCAGAAAGACTTCTTCAAGCAGCTCAAGATGCCTTGCAACGCTTTGAACAAAAATGGAATAGCAAATACGGATACGCAGTTAAATCGTGGGAAGATAATTGGGATAATCTCTCTCATTATTTTGATTATCCTAATGAAATCAGGCATATCATCTATACTACTAATGCAATAGAAAGTCTAAACAGTGGAATCCGTAAATATACCAAAACA
>JAIRUB010000098.1 GCA_031254635.1 Prevotellaceae bacterium
TGTTTGGAGCATTTTCTCCAATAAGCGGCAATGACTTTATGATGGAATTTCCCGTTTGCAATACAGAAAGATTAGAAATCAGTTCGTTTATTGATAACGCTGCCAATGAAATCAACAAAGACATCGTAATATCCACCTATGTTTATCAAATATATTTTTTATTCATTTTGGAATGATATATAATTCATATTTGTATAATTGTTTGCAGCAGCAGCAATTGGAAAGATATTATCGGCATCATCGCGCAATTCAACGTTAAATTCAAAATTGTGTTGCAATCCGCTATCGGTCAAATTACTTGAGCCTGTAATACCTGAGCCGTAGCCGTGAGCGTGTTTCTCTTGTTCGCGAAAAATATAGATTTTAGCATGCAAATTTTGTTTGGGGTATACGCGAATTTGCACTTTTTATTCAATCAAATCGCGAATAAACTGCAACATTCCATCTTCAACCGTTTTATCGTATTTTGCCGATTGAATATCTTTTTTCAGATTTTCAATGTAGGTATCAACGCTTTTTTTCTCATTTCCTGTAACCTATAAAGAGTAAACCCTTATTATTGGCATCGTAAATCATTTCGTCAATATTGATACCAACTAACACGCGAATCTCGTCTGCTTTTTCAATAAAGGGTCGCACTCGAAAATAATCTGATGCCCGAAAATATCCCATAAGCGCATCGAAAAAATGAATATTTTTATACTCGAAAATGCCCTTAATTTTGTTAAGTAAGGTGTTTTCGTTTTCGTTTGTAAAAAATTTTGACGACATATATGTTAATTATTTCTATTTATCAAATTTACAAGTACTTTTATCTTACCGCAAATATAAAATTATTTTTTGAATTATAAAAAAGAAAAAACAACTAACATCCTCTAAATTAAGCTTTCAAAAAAATATTGTTTTTTTAGGTTTTTTTTGTAACTTTGTATGTTTTATTAGATACATAAATTTATGATGGCAGAAAACGAGAAAAACCAAGCTGCAGCAAACTATTCGGCAGAGAACATTCAGGTATTGGAAGGGCTTGAGGCCGTGCGCAAACGCCCCTCAATGTACATTGGTGACATAGGTTCGCGCGGCCTTCACCATTTGGTATACGAGGTAGTGGATAATTCTATCGACGAAGCTTTAGCAGGTTACTGCGGCAACATTGATGTAACCATCAATGAAGATAATTCAATGACCATAAGCGATGACGGCCGAGGTATTCCCACGGGCATAATGGCAAAAGAAGGCAAATCGGCCTTGGAAGTAGTGCTTACCGTGCTGCACGCAGGCGGTAAATTCGACAAGGAAAACTACAAGGTGTCGGGCGGTTTGCATGGCGTGGGAGTGTCCTGCGTAAACGCATTATCAACTGTTTTAATAGCTGAAGTACATCGCAACGGAAAGATTTTTCGTCAGGAATATCACAAGGGTATCCCTCAAGGGCAGGTAGAAGTAGTGGGCGCTTCCAACAAAACAGGTACTGTTATTTCGTTTAAACCCGATGCTGAAATTTTTGTAAACTCTACAGAATATAATTACGAAATTTTAGCTACCCGTCTGCGTGAATTGGCCTTCCTCAACAAAGGTATCCACCTTCGCATTACCGACAAGCGCGAAACAGAAGATATTGAAAATAACGGTGCAGAAAAACACTATCGCTCCGATCATTTCTACTCTGAATCCGGCTTGCTCGAATTTGTAGCTTACTTGGATGGAACGCGCGAAAAACTTACCGAAAAGCCTATTTATTTGGAGTCGGACAAAACCGGTATGCCTATAGAAATAGCTATGCAGTATAACACCGGCTTTAGCGAAAATATACATTCCTACGTGAATAATATCAACACCATTGAAGGAGGAACGCACCTTTCGGGCTTCCGTCGTGGACTGACGAGTACGCTGAAAAATTATGCCGAAAAAAACGGTATGCTGGCCAAGCTTAAATTTGATATTGATCCGGCCGACTTCCGCGAAGGCTTGACAGCTGTTCTTTCCGTAAAGGTTGCCGAGCCGCAATTCGAAGGACAAACCAAAACCAAATCAGGCAACGGCGAAGTAACCGCAGCCGTATCGCAAGCTGTCAGTACGGCGCTTGATAATTACTTAGAAGAAAATCCTAAGGATGCCAAACAAATCATCGACAAAATGATTTTAGCGGCTACCGCCCGTCACGCTGCTCGTAAAGCACGTGAAATGGTACAACGCAAGACTGTAATGTCTGGCTCAGGCCTCCCCGGAAAGTTAGCCGACTGCTCCGACCGTAACCCTGCAAAGTGTGAATTATACTTAGTGGAAGGAGATTCCGCAGGCGGTTCCGCAAAACAAGGCCGCGATCGTATATTTCAAGCTATTCTTCCGCTGCGCGGAAAAATTCTGAACGTGGAAAAAGCTATGGAACACAAGGTTTTTGGAAGTGAAGAAATACGCAATATATTCACAGCGCTCGGCGTAACCATTGGAACTGAAGACGACAGTAAGGCGGCCAACCTCGAAAAACTGCGTTACCACAAGGTTATCATCATGACCGATGCCGACGTGGACGGTAGCCACATTGCCACCCTGATTATGACTTTCTTCTTCCGCCACATGAACGACCTTATTAAGAGCGGATACCTCTACATCGCTACTCCCCCACTCTATTTAGTAGCTAAAGGTAAAGAAAAACGCTACTGCTGGACTGAAGACGACCGTTTGCGGGCAATGGAAGAAATAGGCAAGGGTAAAGATAGCGGCATTCATGTTCAGCGGTACAAAGGTTTGGGGGAAATGAACCCCGAACAGCTGTGGGAAACCACCATGAACCCCGACAACCGTGTATTGCGGCAAGTAACTATTGACAATGCAGCCGAAGCCGACCGTATTTTCTCTATGCTCATGGGCGATGAGGTTCCACCTCGCCGCGAATTTATTGAAACTCATGCTAAATATGCCAATATTGATGCCTAAATCAAGAATTATTTTACTATGTACGGCCTTTCTGTTTGCAAGCATACTAGCTACAGCGCAACAGCAAGAAGAAACCACACAAAAAATAACCCCGCAACAAGCAATTACTGATTATTTCAACGCTATGCCTGTTATCAAAGATACTATTCCTGCCGCTATTATTGAAGATGATGAAATAGAAGAAGACAATGATGAAGAATTCAGTTTTGACGAATTAGATGAAACTGCAACAAATAATATGGTATTTTTAGATGGTATGTCGGCAGAAAATATATACAAAATATGGAGTACAGATATAGTAAATCCCTACAACATCCGTTTAACTGATAAGGCTGACACTACTTTGATCGACTTGAGCGGATATGTACATCCTACGAACAATGTTGTTACTTCGGAGTTTGGTTTTCGCCGCGGTTACCGTTTTCATTATGGTATTGATGTCCGCCTCAAAAAAGGTGATTCGGTACTTTGCGCCTTCGATGGTACGGTACGTATTGCGAAGCGGGCTAAAGGCTATGGCTATTGTGTAGTTGTACGCCATCACAACGGATTAGAAACCGTTTATGGACATTTCAGTAAATTGGCTGTAAAGCCTAATGAAGAAATAAAGGCCGGCGGACTTTTGGGCTACGGCGGAAGTACAGGACGTTCATCGGGACCACATCTGCATTATGAAATTCGCTATTTAGGCATTCCCCTTGACCCGCGCATGATTGTTGATTTCGACAACTACAGCACAAAATCGGACACCATGATGTTGTCTGCCGCTCATTTTGCCTATGCTAAGGAAATTGAGCAAATTCGTTTTTGGACAGTACGTAAAGGAGATACGCTGGGCAAAATTGCACAAAAAACCAGCATTTCAATAAGCAAGCTTTGCCAACTCAACAAAATTACGACTAAATCTGTTCTCCGAATCGGACAAAAAATCCGCTATACATAACAAATCATAAATAATAGATAATAAATCATATCGCCATGGCTATCAGTTTCTTCAAAACTCCCAAACACCGCGTCTTTCAATATACTCCCGTCTATTGGGACCCTGAAAAAGAAGCGCGTGAAGAGCGGCTGAACCCTCAGAAGAAAGGTATCAAGAGAGGGGATTTCCAAAAAGTTTTGCACAACAATCGGCGGAATGCCGGCGGTCCTATTGCTAAGTTTTCACGTATAATAATTATCGCAGCGATAGCAACATTATTGGCAGCAATATTTTATTTTACAAAATTTATTGGAATAGTGATGCAACCTTTCACTCAATGATTCAGTTATTACCCGACCATATAGCCAATCAGATAGCAGCCGGCGAAGTAATACAACGCCCGGCTTCCGTTACTAAAGAATTAGTCGAAAACGCTGTGGATGCAGGGGCTGCAAGCATTACGGTAATCACCGTAGATGCAGGCCGCACGCTGATACAAGTGGTTGATAACGGCTGCGGCATGAATGTTATGGATGCCCGCATGGCTTTTGAACGACATGCTACTTCCAAGATTCTGGAATTTGACGATTTACAAGAACTAAATACCTTCGGTTTTCGCGGCGAAGCTTTGGCTTCCGTCGCTGCCGTGGCCGAAATACTAATGCTTACCCGTCGTTCGGAAGACGAGGTGGGTACGCAACTACATAGCTTGGCTGGAGAAATACCGCAACAAACGGCTGCAGCTGCCGCAGTAGGCACTTCCATCAGCGTAAAAAATCTGTTTTACAACATTCCCGCTCGTCGAAAATTTCTGAAATCCGATAGCGCGGAACTCCGGCATATTGTTAATGAATTTATGCGCGTAGCCCTCTGTCATCCCGAAGTGGAAATGAAGTTGACGCACAACACGCAGGAGTTGTACCACCTGCCGGTAAGCAATTTGCGGCAACGCATTGTTAATATTATGGGCAAAGCCATCAACCAACAATTAATTGATATCCATGTGGAGACTTCTGTTGTGAATATTCACGGCTTCATCGGCAAACCCGATAGCGCTAAGCGCAATAATAATCAGCAATTTTTCTTTGTTAATAACCGTTATTTTCGTAGTCCTTACTTCCAGAAAGCAGTAACTACTGCTTACGATCGTTTGTTGGCTTCCTCAGATATTGTTCCCTCCTTTTTCGTTTATTTTGAATTACCGCCTGCCAACATCGATGTCAATATTCATCCTGCAAAAATCGAAATTAAATTTGAAGATGAGCAAGTTATTTTTCAAATGCTGAATGCTGCTATCCGCGAGGCTTTGGCGAAATATGCCGTAGCGCCTTCCATCGATTTTGACACCGAAGGGGCGCCTGAAATACCGGTAATACACAGGGGTATGCCCATGCCGGTAGCACCTAAAATAAACTTCGACCCAAAATTTAACCCCTTTGAAGAAAACACAGAGCAACATTCAAGTTTCAGAGTACCAAATGACAAAGTCGATAAAAACTGGCCAAAACTCTACGAGGGCCTTCCCCGTCTCTCCCCTGACAAGGAAACTTTTTCATCTCAAGAATTTAACTCTCAACTCTCAACTCTCAACTCTCAATTTATACAGCTTCGCGGCAAGTACCTGCTAACGCCGGTAAAATCGGGCGTAATGGTAATTGATATCCGCCGCGCCCGCCAACGCATCTACTACGAACAGTACATTCGTTTATTAGCCAATCACCAACATGAGTCGCAGCAACAGATTTTTGCCGAAACCATTACCCTCAAACCCGAAGATTATTTATTGTTAGAAGGAATATTCGACGAACTGCAACTGCTGGGTTATGATATTAGCGCATTTGGCAACAATACTATAGTCATTAATGGGTTACCTGCAAATATACCTCTCGTAGATATCCATGAATGGTTAGACGAGCTTTTGGTTGAACTGCACGAAGCTACGCTTAATTTAAAAGAAAAACGGCAAAACATCTTAGCTGCTTCCTTGGCAAAAACAGCGGCAGGACATGCTGTAGAAGCGCTGAATCCTGAAGAAGCACAAGCTCTTATTGATACACTTTTTGCCTGTGAAAATCCGGCTATTTGTCCTTCCGGAAAACCGGTTACCCACATTATTTCCATAGAAGAATTAGATAAAAAACTGCTCAAAAATTAATTCGTAATTTATGTTTAACAATATTCCACCTGTAGTCAAAAATCTCATCATCATCAACATATTGATGATGGTAGCCATGTCTATAAATGAGAATTTCATGCTGGAAAAATTTGCCCTTTTCTATCCCGCATCGCCGTTTTTCAAGCCCTACCAATATATTACCTACATGTTTATGCATGGCGGGTTTGCCCATATTTTTTTCAATATGTACGCTCTTTTTCTCTTCGGTTCGGTATTGGAACGGGTATGGGGTGGTAAAAAATTCTTTATTTTCTACATGATTACCGGCTTAGGCGCTGCCGCATTCTTTACTTTTGTCAATTGGTTACTAACTACCGGTTACACTCCCGCAGAATACATCGATTTGTTGAGGACACCCACGGTTGGCGCTTCCGGCGCTGTTTTCGGCCTCTTGTTGGGCTACGGTATGTTATTCCCGAACTCTGTATTGCAGCTTATTTTTCCGCCCATAGCCATTAAGGCAAAATGGCTTGTAATCATCTATGGAGGATTAGAATTAGTGTTAGGCTTCGGTTTCCCGGGCAGTAAAATTGCCCATTTTGCCCACCTCGGCGGCATGCTCTTTGGCTTCATCCTCATTAAATATTGGAACAAAAAAGGACGAATGTATTTTTAACCCTTATGAAATTCCTGCGACATATTATTGGCTATATACTAAAAACCATTAGTGTGATAATGGCGATAGGATTGGTGTTGTCCTACATTTCTGTTTATATTAATCCCGCAAAATTTTGGGTTCCTGCTTTCTTAGGCTTATTTTTCCTGCTATTGTTGGTGTTAAATCTTCTCTTAGGCATAGTTTGGGCCTTGCTGCGCCGTAAGATTGCCTGGGTTAATCTTATTGTCATATTGCCGGCCATACTTTATCTTCCTTCGTTTATACAAGTGGGGCATAAAGCGCAAGAGCATTCAGCGCCAACTATCAAGGTAATGACTTACAATGTGCATCTTTTTGGACGGGCAGATAATAACAAGAACGCCACACTTTCTAACTTTTCAGAATATGTAAAGAAAGAAAACCCCGATATTGTATGTTTTCAAGAAGTAGCCGACTTCGATACGCTGGTTATTAGTAAAGCTTTCCAACAATATCCTCACCGCTATTATTGTTGTTCGAAGCGAGCAAGTGGATTATTACACGGCAACGGCACTTTTAGTAAATATCCGATGATTAATACCGGTAATTTTCTGTTTCCGGAAACAAGTAATCGCTGTATTTATACCGATATTGTAGCGCGCGGCGATACTGTTCGTGTATATAATAATCACCTACAATCTATCAATCTGAACCTCGAACTTACCGCCCTGCGTATTCGCAAAGAAGAATTGCGCAACGAAGAACTGAAACAAGTTTCCATAAAGCTCCGTACTGCTTTTGTGAAACGTGCCCAGCAGGTGGACATCATATCCGCACACATAGCATCCTCACCTTATCCCACCATTGTGTGCGGCGATTTTAATGACACGCCGGTATCATATACCTACCGGAAGATGAAAGGCAAATTACACGATTGCTTTACTAAGGCAGGAAAGGGAATACCCTCTACTTATCGAGGTTTCTGGCCTGCTTTCCGCATTGATTACATACTGTGCGCACCATGTTTTCAAACCGTAAAATATCAGGTGCCGCGGGTTAATTATTCCGACCACTATCCGGTTGTTATAGAACTTGCCAAGCAAAAAGAATAAGCTTATGAGAATAGGATTTGATGCCAAAAGAGCTTTTAGAAATTTTACCGGACTTGGCAATTATAGTCGGGCAACCATTTCTATTTTGGCGGATTACTATCCCGATAACCAATATTATTTATATACTACACCATACAAACCTCATCCTTTATTAAGTTTTGCCGACAAAGCAAACATCAGTATTTGTCCACCTAAAGGATGGCTCAAAGGCTTGCCTTCTATGTGGCGTTACTATGGGCTTGGCGCTAATTTTTTATCTGACAAAGTGAAGCTATTTCACGGATTAGCTGCTGAACTTCCTGCCAAATTGCCTTCTAAAACACGCAGCGTAGTAACAATTCATGATTTAATCTTCCTGCGTTATCCGGAATATTATAAATTTATCGATAGAAAAATATATACGCACAAGTACCGCTCTGCCTGCAAACGCGCCGACTTGATTATTGCCATCAGTGAACAAACCAAGCAGGATATTATTAATTTTTTCGGTATCGATGAACAAAAAATCCGCGTAATATATCAGGGCTGTGATTCACAATTTTACAAGCAAGTTAATGATGAAGAAAAAAGTAGTGTTAAGGAATTGTATCAACTTCCCGACGACTATGTGTTGTACGTTGGCACTATTGAAGAACGTAAAAATTTACTTACCTTAATAAAAGCCTTAGAACTCCTGCCTACGGCATTAAAATTAGTAGTAGTGGGTAAACCAACTCCCTACTTTAATACGATACGAGCATACATCAGGCAGCATCGGTTGGATGAACGTATCTGCTTTCAGCATCAGGCAGCTTTTGCTGATTTGCCGACCATTTACCAACAAGCCAAAGTGCTGTGTTATCCCTCCTTGTTCGAAGGTTTTGGTATTCCATTGCTTGAAGCTTTAAATTCACAAGTTCCGCTTGTTGCTGCCAATTGCTCAAGCCTCCCCGAAGCTGGCGGCCTCGGCAGTTTATATGTTGAACCGCTTAACTATGAAGCAATGGCCGAAGCATTGCGTAAAGCGATAGAAGATGAAGCGCTTCGTCAGAAAATGATTGAAGCCGGTGTCAAATATGCCGCAAATTTCCGCGAAGAGCATATTGCCAAAAATCTTTGGAAGGTATATCAGGAATTAATGTAATCGAAATATGGATACAAAAATTATTCAGGAAGCATTGGCGGTTCTCAAAGCAGGAGGTTTGCTGCTCTACCCCACTGATACCGTGTGGGGCATAGGCTGTGATGCCACGAATGAAAAGGCAGTGGAAAAAATATACA
>JAIRUB010000152.1 GCA_031254635.1 Prevotellaceae bacterium
TACTTTAGAAAAACCTTTAAATTTTTCAGGCGGGATTAATCCCGCCTGAAAAATCAACACTTTTGACTATTAGTGAAAAATGATGCCTTTTCATCAACACTTTTGACTATTAGACCCAAGTCTTTAAACTGTAAACTTGTAAACCGTAAACTAAATACCGCATATCCATTAAGCACTAACCTCCTTATAAAGCGTATCCCTTTCAACAGGCGTAAAACCGGCATCACATACCAAGCGGCATAACTCTCCATTGGTGAGTATAGGATGTTCGTTGGCACCAGCCATGCTGTAAATTTTGGTAGAGTCGTTAATAGTGCCGTCAATATCATCGGCGCCAAAGAGCAGGGACATTTGCATCAATTCTTTGCCGAGCATCGGCCAATAGGCTTTAATGTGGGCTACGTTGTCGAGCACTAAGCGACTCAAAGCCACTGTGCGCAATACTTCCATTGCCGGCGCTTCGCCTATGTACCCTAAAACATTATTGTGCGATTTATATTTTAAGGGAATAAAGGCATCAAATCCTCCAGTCAAATCCTGTAAATCGCGCAGTTTTATTAGATGTTGAATGCGGTGGAGTGGCGTTTCTATATGGCCAAACAACATAGTGGCATTAGTTCTTATACCTAATTTATGGGCAGCTTCATGCACCTTGAGCCATATTGCCGATGAACCTTTTTTTGGACAAATCCGTTGACGTATTTCATCGTTTAAAATCTCTGCCCCGCCGCCGGGTATAGTTGTCAAACCATTGTGCTTTAAAAGCAGCAATCCATCGTGCAACGACATATTCGTTTTACGAATCATATAATCAATTTCTATTGCCGTAAAAGCTTTTATACATACACCGTTCAAAACTTCTTTTACCGCTTTCAATAAGCCTGCGTAATAATGTACATCACGGTCGGGGTGTACGCCGCCCACTATATGCACTTCTGTAATTCCTATACCTGCTTGCCGCCTACATTCAGCTAACATTTCTTCCAAACTATAATCCCAACTTCCCTCGTCCCCTGCATTGCGGCGATAGGAACAAAAAACACAGTCGTTAATACAGATGTTAGTAGGCTCAAGATGAAAATTTCGGTTGAAAAAAACCTTTTTCCCGTTGAGTTGCTCCCTGCGGTAAGTGGCTAAAACCGACAATTCCGACAGAGGTGCTGCTTCATACAAAAACAAAGTTTCTTCGAGCGATAAACGTTCACCGGAATAGATTTTTTCAGAAAGAACACTCAGCGTCATTATCCTGTTATTTGGGCGCTTTGATATAAAGCGCTACTGCTACAAATGCAAATAAAATATTCGGTAGCCAAAGGGCTATAAAGGGCGGTAGGGTGTCGGCATAAACAAACATTTCAGAAAAACGCAAGAATAAAATATAACAAAAACTCAGGGCTATTCCCACGCCTATCTTTATCCCCATTCCTTCCCTCATTTTACGGGAAGAAAGGGAAACACCCATTAGGGTAAGCACAAACACAGAAAATGGAACAGCAATACGTGTATGTTTCTCAATCAAGGCAAATTTTATATTATCATCGCCACGGGCTGCAAATCGTTGGATGGCTTCGTTCAATTCCCAGAGGTTTAGCGATTGGTTCATTTCCTTATAACGGCGCAGGTCGGCAACCGTAATTGCAATTACCGTATCGAGCGTTGCGCCGCGGGTAATTATTTCGGTTGAATCGTCTATTGTTCGTATAACATAATTCTGCACCCGCCAGCCATTAAAAGTAGTGTCCCATAAAGCCTGGTCGGAAGTCAACTTTGAACGAAGTTTTGGCCCGTCAAATTCTTCTAAGGAAAATTTAAGGGCTGAATTATCCCAAGTCGAAAAATTCGACATATACACATAACGATTATCATCCAATTGAAAATGAATATTACTACTATTATTGCTAACTTTTTTACCAAGATATTGTTCTTCAAAACTCAGGCGTACACTGTTGGCTGGAGGAATCACAAAGAGGCTAAGTGTCAAAGTCATTACAAAAATTATCAAGGTCGATAAAAAGTAAGGATACATCAGTCGCCGAAAGCTCACTCCGCCCGACAAAATAGCAATAATTTCCGAATGCCCGGCCATCTTAGAAGTAAAGAAAATAACCGTAATAAACACAAAGAACGGACTGAACATATTCGCAATATAAGGAATAAAGTTCATATAATAGTTCACCACCACTGTATATAGAGATGGTTTGGTTTTGGCAAAATCGTCAACCTTCTCGCTAAGGTCAAAAATCACCACAATGACACTAATCACCAAAATAGAAAAGAAGTAAGTTCCGATAAATTTCCGGATGATATACCAGTCGATGATTTTAGGTTTTAAATTATTAAGCTGCATTATAAGAGACTGTTTTGAATTTCAAAAATAATATATAAATATTTGCCTGTTTTTGCACTGTAATTGCCCGTTTTTCGCAGATATTTTTTTATCGTTCCCTCATCAATATCGTCAAATGAGGCGCGGGTCTCTATCACATCGTCCCAAGTGTGCCCGGCACGTTTGAGTAAAAATTCGTTTAGGGCTGCGCCTGTCAACTCTTTGTAATCGACAATGCCCACGACATTTCCATTGTTGTTTTTGCCGATGTAGATTTTGCCGCCCTGCGCGTTGGCAAAGCCGCATATCCAATCTAAATATTCCTCGTGCCAAGAAGATTTGAATTCTATGTTTTGTTGTTCGGGCATATTATAAACTATTGAACCACAAAATTACAAATTATTTTTGCAATAGCTAATTTAATAATTGAATTATGCTTAAAAAGATTCCTTCCAACGCGGCGAGTACAGGGACTTGCACCCTGTTAGTGTAGAAGTATGCCCAACATACAAAAAAGAGATTGTCTTTTGTGGACAACCTCGCTAATTTTCGTCAATAATGTATTATAACTTTATCCCCAGAAAAAAGCCACTATAAGAAGCTGTCCTTTTTTCAAAATTGAGGCTCACCGTAATTTCAATACCTAA
>JAIRUB010000215.1 GCA_031254635.1 Prevotellaceae bacterium
CTTTTTTTCTCATACCATTCAAAACATTACCTCTGATATGGTGAAATCAATAGGCAGCTACAGCTACCTTTCTTTAAATTCTTTCTGGGCTGATTAAAATGTCATTTTTGTATTACAACCCACCATCAGTTTTACCGAGTTTGATATTTTCAAGGATTATAGGCAAAGTTTTCTTCGGAGTGAATTAGGCAAACTTCAGGCCCAACCTCTCAAGTGTAAATTGGGTGTACAAGCAGTTAAGGATTATTGTTAAAAGTTTCAAAGGCAGAATGCCTCGCAGTAAATTACGACAAGATTAACCGTCGTTAGTGATAATTAATAATTAATCACTAATCATTATTTCTCCGTAACCTTAAATTCCGTACGGCGATTTTCTTGTCTTCCTATCTCTGTATCGTTAGTTGCTATGGGCTGTTCAAATCCATAACCCTTATAAGTTAAGCGCAATGCATCAACACCTTTTGATATCAAGTAGTCAACAACAACCTTAGCACGGTCTTCCGATAATTTCTGATTATGTGCTGCAGAGCCTATGTTATCGGTATGCCCCGACAATTCTATCTTTAATTTCGGCATTTTCCTCAACAAATCTACAACCTGGGTTAACTCATAAACAGACTCGGAGCGTAAGATTGATTTTCCAAAGTCGAAGAAAATGTTACGCAACACGATTTTAGTACCTATATCAATTTTCTTCATATCTATTTCTTTTTCAACTTCTTGATAACCTGTTGCTGCAGGAATGTCGAAATTTTCGGAGTGGAACAAATAGCCTTCAGCCTTAACCGATATACCATAATTTATACCTGAGGGCAAAGAAACTAAATAACGACCTGTTTTACTGTTCGATTCCAAGGTGGCAATCACCATGTTTTTCGAATTATCAATTACATTGACAGTAGCCTCAAGCGGTTCCTTGGTTTTTTCATCACGAATAACTCCCTTCAACAGCGTTAGGTTAACGGTGGATAATTCAACTACGGCTTCAATAACTTTTTCGATAACCGGACTGCTTTGATAAGCTATTAAGAAGTCTTCGGAATTGCCAACTACATGCTTTTCTGTTAAAAATGTAATCATATACAAATCCTGACCGCCCTTACCATCTTCGCGTACCGATGAAAAATAACCATGTCTGCCGCTTGCTGAGAGTGTGAAAAACAAGTCGTCATCGGGGGTGTTAATCGGATACCCTAAATTTTCAGGTTTGCTCCAGCGGCCGTTTTCATAAACTGATTTAAAAATATCGAAGCCTCCCATTGTATTATGCCCTTGCGAACTAAAATATAGGGTTTTTCCATCGGGGTGAATAAATACGCAAAGCTCCTCCTGTTCGGTATTGATGGAGGGGCCTAAATTTTCAGGATCACCCCAATTCCCTTTTGCATCGCGGGTTGACTTGTAAATATCATGTCCGCCAAATCCTCCAGGACGGTCGCTTATAAAGTAGAGGGTGTTTCCATCGTAAGAAAGTGAGGCTTGCGACTCATGATGTTTTGAGTTAATTTTTGAACCTATACTTTTCGGCGAAGACCAACTATCGCCTCTTAGTTTCGATTCGTAAATATCGCCGCCATTTTCGGAACGATATACAAAGAGTCTTTGCCCGTCGTTCGATAAACCAATAACTGCATCGTGCCCATCGGTGTTTAAAGGTTTGCCGGGGTTCATAGCACGTCCCCATTTCTCGTCCGTACGCGATGCTATGTATATGTCTTCAAAATAACCATCCTCGTCGCGTCCACCGCCGGTAGTATCTTCACGTCCTGAAGTAAACATTATTACCGATTCATCGGCGCTGATTACCGGCCCATACTCGGAATATTGGGTGTTGAGCTCTGTAATATTGTCAATAAAAACCCGCACAGGATTTGCAACTAATGTTTTTGCTGTTTTACATTCATTAATATACTTTTCAACTATACGGATGGTTGCAGCATCTCTTGCTAAAAGTTTTGATTTATAAGTTTCATAGGTTTCAACGGCTTTATCGAATTGGTAGGCATATTGATAGGCGCGCCCCAACCATAAATAGGCATCTGCAGCTACAGTAGAATTAAGCGCTACAGCTGTTTCTATATAATTTACTGCCGAGTGTTTATGTTGTCCTTTTAAATAAGATAAAGCGATACGATAATTGAGTAGTGCGTTGTTCGGATTGAACCTGTGAGCATTTAAATACAGGAATACTGCCCTGTCAATATTTGTCCTGCCTCCCTTGTCTAATAATTTATCCGCTTCTTTTATGTTATTTTGTGCTTGTCTTAATCCATCTCTGTTATTTGGAAAATTTTTAGCATCGAATTCAACATTCTGAGCGATAAGTTGTCCTGCTGTAATTAATAGTATTACAATGCAATATATTATACGATGTATGATTGTATATTTCATGATAAAATTGAGTTTATGGTTAAATAAATAATTATTTTAAATTTCAATTTAGATTTATTTGCATTGGCTATTAATGTAGGTTTCGGCAGAGGAAACGCCCATCTCACGCGCTTTTTGCCAATCGGTGCAGGCTCCTTTTTCATCACGCAGCATTTCTTTGGCAATACCACGGTTAAGGTAGGCATAGCCGTATTTAGGATTAATACGTATGGCCTCATTATAATCGGCAACAGCGCTCGAATAATCTTTTAATTTATATTTAACAATTCCACGATTATTAAACGCATAAGCATAATCAGATTTCAGTTTAATGACTTCTGAAAAATCAATGATGGCATCTTCATGTTTTCCGGCATCAAACTTTGCTAATCCGCGATTATTAAGAATAATGTAGCGATTGGCATCAATACGCAAGGCTTCGTCATAATCTTTAATAGCTTCTTCGGGTTTTCCCATTTGGCGTTTTAGGCTTCCGCGATTACTGTAAAACATTGCATTATCAGAGGCATAGCTAATCGCTTTATTATAGTCGTCCATAGCCGGGTTGAATTTTTCCAATGAACGATAACATCCCGCCCTGTCGTTATAAGCAAAAGCATAATCGGGTTTGCTTGATATGGCCATATTATAATCAATTATGGCGTCCTCATATTTTTCCTGCTCAAACAATATACCTCCACGATAATAGTAAGCCTGTGCATAAGTGGGGTTAAGCGTTATAGCCTTTGTGTAATCGGCTTTTGCCTCTTCCAATTTTTTTAATTCATATTGTACCTGCGCGCGGCCAAAATATGCCGTTGCAACAGGATTCAAATCAATAGCCTTGTTGTAATCTTTTATAGCCTGATCGTAATTTTTCAACTCCTTATACGTTGCAGCACGGTTCAAATAAGCCTTATCAAAATTGGGCATGATTTTTATTGCCTCGTTGAATTTCAATAATGCCTCGTTGAATTTTTTTTGGCTGAATAAGGTTGTTCCCTCATTATAAGCCATTTCGGCAACAGGATCTTCAACCGTTATGGCTTTTACAATCTGCTCCTGTTCCTGTGCTTTAATCACACCTGCTAACGGTACAATTAAGCATAAAGTAATTACCCATTTTTTCATATCAATAATTTTTAAGTATAGTTCCTTGTGAATTTGTTTTGTTATTCCCAATAACAAAGCAATCTTACAAATATAGGTAAAAAAAATAATAGTACAAATTTTCAATTCTCAACTTTCAATTATTCATTGCCTCACAGGCCTCCTCATAACTATACCCCCTGTTCAAGGCAAAGCGTAACAACTTTATTTTCTGCTCAGCAAGGGGCAGGGCGGCTATACTTTTCTTTTTCACAGAAAATAAATGTACAAGGGTTTCTTTAACTGTGGAATTATCTAAACCGGCTAATGCCTCATTAATGATAGCGTTGTCTATTTGTTTGTTTTTTAAAGCATTATGTATTTTTCGCACTCCCCACCGCGCCAAGGTACTTTTATCGTGTACAAAGGCCTTGGTATAGCGCCTATCGTCCACAAAACCTGATAATTGTAGCTTTTTTATTATTATCTCAGCCTCTTGTGACGGAAAATCCCAGTCCAACAGTTTCTTTCGGATGTCGAATACTGATTTTTCACTATGGCTGCAAAGGTGGGAAAGACGGCTGAGGGCTTGTTCGGGCGACATGACAATTTAGTGTTTAATGTTAATAAGTAGTGAGATTTAGTTAAAGTAGTTAAGAATAAGAACTCGCATATCGCATATCGTTTCACGCTTTACGCCTAACGCTTCACGACAAATTTACTTAAACGCCATCTCGCTCAGCCCTTGTCCGGAAAGCTTTAGGTGATGGAAGTAGTCGGGAACGGCCTTGCCTTTCAAGGCATCAACATAAAGTTTGGCAATGTACTGGCTCAACATAAATCCGTGCCCGCGCATACCGATGAACAAACCTAATTCGGGGTCCACAATGTAACGTGGCTCTACGTAATAGCCTGACCACAATGCTTGTAACCCTATGCCGGAAAATTTCGGAATCCAATCGCTAAATACTTCCGAAATAATTTCCATAAATTCTTGCGAATTGGTTTTAAGATTTTTTTCCGTTTCCAAAGCATCAATAGCAGGAGAGGCGCAACCGATAATTTGTCCGGTTTCGGCTAATTGTTGGCCATACACTGCCGAGAAACTACGGTATTTTCGCCGGTCAATCAGCATATCCAAGGGAGCGCCATTCTTGCCCAAAAGCGGCATACGGCGCGTAATAAATGCTTGGTGTTTTACGGGGAACAATCCCGTTTCAATGCCTACTTTTTGAGCAAATTCGTTGGCTTTAGCACCAAGGGCGTTGATGAAAAGTTCCGTGTGGTACTCCACATATTCGCCTTGACGATTCAGCACAATAACACGGTATTCTTTCCCGACTTTTTCTACATCTATTACTTTGGCTTTTTCTAAAATTG
This sequence comes from Prevotellaceae bacterium, assembly GCA_031254635.1. Lineage (GTDB taxonomy): Bacteria > Bacteroidota > Bacteroidia > Bacteroidales > UBA932 > UBA932. The sequence goes on from JAIRUB010000215.1 coordinate 4,840, forward strand.
TTCCGCCCTGCTGTGTACCGATTTTACGCAATATATCAATTGTTTTACCGGGGGTGGCGTGCCAGCAATTATTAGTAATAAGCGCGTGGCTGTATGTTTTGCAATGTGGATTAAATTCCGACGATATTTCTTTGCAAAAATCTTTTGCCTCTATCATATATGCATCCGACCAAGCTTTAGAGGCGTCCAACGATTTATAGGTAGCTTCATCGTGGGCAAAATTAACGTAGCGGATAAGCGTAAAATCAATATCGCTATTAGCGTGCAGTTCTTTGAATAATTGTAAGTTTTGCGTGGCAATTTCGGCTAATGCAGGCAAGCTGAAGGCAGGCCTCCCGGCAGCAATATTGCGCCACGATCCGCCGTATTCATCATTTACTAAGAAAGGTTTCATTCCTGCTTCGGCCAAATAGCGGAACAGCGATGAGCCGGCAATGCCGCCTCCGGCTACAAGTGCATTTACTTTTATCATCTTACGTTCCGGTGTAATAATGTACTCGTGTACCTTCTTCGAGTGCAGTTCTCCCACATTGATTTGGTTGGCCATCGGCCCGCGGGGAGTAGCATCGCCGGTAACTTCAATACCGTACCCGCGTAGCAATTGTTTTACTCGTAAAATACAACGCTTGCCGCGGCAGGGCCCCATTCCTAAACGAGTAATGTGTTTTAATTCATCTACCGAAATAAATTTCCTGTTGCCTACGGCTTGTATAATTTCTTCGACTTTTACGTCTTCGCAATGACAAACATAAACCTGGTTATCGCTCTTCTCTTTTACCAGCAATAGCTGCAAGGGCTCTGGATAATTTTCTTTTACAATAAATCCCCGCACTTCCAACAAGTCTTTTCCTTCAGGACTTTTTACCTTTACACGAGCTACATTGGTTTTATTGGCTTTGAGCAAAACTTTTTCGATAATACCCTCGCCTACCTTTTCTCCTTGATTATTTACCAAGAAAACTTCTGCGCCCTCGTCCACCGCATATTCTATGGGCAAGAACACCCATTGTTTGGCATAGTTGTAGCCGAAAATAGCCAAGCCGGGGCATTGATATACGCAATCCATACAGCCTGTACACTTTTCAAAATCAATAATCGGAACCGCATCAGTAGATGATTTTGTTATGGCCTCGTGTTTACAGGCAAAGGCGCAAGGATTACAAGCAAAACCGTAGAGGCAATCCAATTGCACAAACCCTTTGCCCTCGGCACGCTCTTTACTTGGACGAAAGGCAGTTTCAATAACTCGCATGGGGTGTTGTTGAGAGTCGATGTACTCTTTGGATACGCTGAGGTATTCATCATAATCGAAACGAATGCCTAAAGCCTGTAAAATTTCGTAGGCACATTGTTTGCCGCGTAACACCGCGCTGGTGCCTTCGCCAATGCGAATAGCATCGCCTACGCCGTGGCAATTACGCCCAAACATCTCATTTCCTTTTATCAATAATTGGTCGTCAGGAATTAATCCTGTGCAAATATTAATAGCATCAATACCTTCCACGATTTGTTCGGTGCCCGGAATGGGTTTGAAGCTTTTACATTGTGCAATGACTGCACCTGTAATGCCTGTGCGGTTTTTATTGGAAATGGCTTCCAGCAAAATGTGCGATGTCATAATAGGAATTCCCAAACGCCGTACACGGTTTGCTTGCACCGGAAAGCCCCCTTCATACGGCTGCGCTTCAATAATGGCTTTTACGGTAGCGCCGGCTTGCATAGCCTGATAAGACGTAAGATAACCGATATTCCCGGCGCCTATGGTTAAAATATTTTTTCCGAGTAAAGTTAATTCGTTGTTCATCATTTTTTGCACAACAGCAGCAGTATAAACCCCCGGTAAATCGTCGTTTTTAAAGGCCGGCATAAAAGGTACGGCGCCGGTAGCGATTACCAAATGTTGCGCGTCCACATAATACACTTCTTCCGTCAACATATCTTTTACCGCTAAACGATTGCCTTCAAGAATATCCCAAACCGTAGAATTTAAGAAGATGCCGTCAAGATTTTCTCCTGCCAATGTTTTAGCGATATCAAAGCCCCGCATGCCACCAAATTTTTTCTCTTTTTCAAAAAAGAAAAATTGGTGCGTTTGCATTAAGAATTGTCCGCCTATTTGAGCATTGTTGTCGATAACAATATTGTGAACTTTATGTTTATTCAAGTCTTCGCGCACGGCTAAACCGGCAGGGCCGGCACCGATAATGGCAACAATTGTTTTATATACCCTCCAAGGTTTTTCTGTGTTGGGTACAAGCGCAGCAGGGCTGTAGTCGTTAGGAATATGAGCTACTTCTTTTACGCCATCTACTTTTGTGATGCAAACTCTACGGATTTTTCCATCCACCAACATTTCGCAGGCGCCGCATTTACCGATGCCGCACTCCAAACTGCGTTCACGTTGATCTAAGCTGTGGCTATGTACCGGAAAACCGGCCTGATGTAAAGCTGCTGCGATGGTAAACCCTTTTTCTCCGATGATTTTTTTACCATCAAATGTAAATTCCACCTTTTCGGTAACAGGAATTTTTAAAACGGGGTGCTTGTTTATTTTATACATATTTATTTTTAAGTTTTTGTTAAAAACAGCAGCGAATATACAATATTTCTTTCTATTATAAAACAATTTACGGATATTTTCGTAATTTTGTTGTATGAAAAAGGAATTTGGTATATGAAAGAAAACGTTCTACAATCGTACTTGCATAAAGATTTGCTTGAAGCCGGCTGCGATGAGGCGGGAAGAGGCTGTTTGGCCGGCCCTGTTTGTGCTGCTGCCGTCATTCTACCACCCGAATTCTACCACCCTTTATTGAATGACTCAAAGCAAATGACTAAAAAACATCGTGATGAATTGCGTGAAATTATTGAAAAAGAGGCTATAAGTTGGTTTGTAGCCTTGGTTTCGCCAAAAGAAATTGATAAACTGAACATCCTGAGAGCTTCCATTAAGGCTATGCACCGCGCCTTAGACGGTTTGATTACAATTCCCGAATTTATTTTAGTGGATGGAAATAAATTCCACCCCTATAAAAATATTCCCCATCAATGTGTGGTTAAGGGCGATGCAACTTTTACAACTATAGCGGCAGCCTCAGTATTGGCTAAAACGCATAGGGATGATTATATGTGTAAATTGTCTTTAAAATATCCTGAATATGAATGGAATAAAAATGTTGGCTATCCTACGGAAAAGCACCGAGCAGCGATTGTCCGTTATGGAATAACTCCCCAGCACCGCAAAAGTTTTAGGCTAATTAATGAGCAATTAGAATTATTTTAGTACATTTGTAATAAGAAAAACACACAATAAACACAATGAAAAAAGTTTTATTCTCAATTCTTTGCGCAAGTTTGTTGCTTGCTCAACCCCTAAGGGCCGATGAGGGCATGTGGCTCTTGCCCCTGCTTGAAAAATTGAATGCTTCTGCTATGCGGGAAAAAGGCCTTACGCTTTCTGTAGAAGATATTTACAGTATTAATAATTCCAGCCTGAAAGATGCAATAGTAATTTTTGGCGGCGGATGTACGGGTGAAATCATATCGCCCGATGGTTTATTACTCACCAATCACCACTGTGGTTATGGCGTTATTCAACGGCATAGTACTATGGAACACGATTATTTGAAAGATGGCTTTTGGGCGATGTCGCGCGAGCAGGAAATTTCCTCGCCGGATTTATCGGTGCAGTTCCTTGACTATGTCGAAGATGTAAGCGCTCAAATTTTACCGGAGGTAGTCGGCATTACCGATGAAAAAGTCCGCTCTGCAAAGCTCACCGAACTTTACAGAGAGTTAACTAAGGATTTAAATAAGCCCGCTCAGGGCCTTCGTGCGGCCGTGTATTCCATGTTTAACGGCAACGCCTACTACTTGTTTGTGTATAAAATATACGAGGATGTTCGTTTTGTAGGCGCTCCGCCTTCGTCTATTGGGAAATTCGGCGCTGATACCGACAACTGGATGTGGCCCCGCCACACAGGCGACTTTGCGCTCTTCCGTGTATATACGGACAAGGAGGGTAATCCCGCAAAATATGCAACCGACAATATTCCACTGAAACCTAAAAAATATTTGAATATATCCATCGCCGGACTCGAAGAGGGCGACTATGCGATGATTATAGGCTACCCGGGCAACACCAATCGGTATATGACATCATGGGAAATGCAACAAATGATGGAGGTTGCCAATGCTATTCGTATTGAAGTACGCGGCATTCGTCAGGAAGTAATGCTGAAAGATATGTTGGTCGATCCGAAAATAAAAATTCAATACGCATCGAAATATTCCGGCTCCACCAATGGTTGGAAAAATGCTATTGGGATGAACCGCGGTTTGAAAAAACTCAACGTGATGGTTCAAAAACAGAAAATAGAACAACGTTTTGAAACCTTTGCTGCAAAAAGTAAAAATGCCGATTACAAAGCGGCGCTGCAAAACATTCAAGAGACTGTTGCCGGCAGAGCCGATAATTATACCGTAATGCAATATTATAATGAAGCTATGCATGTAATTGAATTGACAACAATGGCCACTCATGCCGAGGCTTACTACAAAGCTTTGGAAGCAAAAAATGACAGTACAATCAAGGTTGAAAAAACAAGATTATTACCGAGTGTGGAACGTTTTTATAAAGACTACAGCATGCCTACCGATGTAAAGGTAGCCAAGGCAATGTTGAAAGAATTTACATCGAAGGTAGACAAGGCTCATTGGCCATCGGCATTGGTTGAGGCAGATGAAAGATATCAAGGAAATTTTGATAAATATGTTGATGAGTTGTTTGCTCAATCAATCTTCGTGAGTGAAGCTAAGTTTAAAGCTTTTACTGAAAATCCTTCGGCAGAACAATTAGCTGCCGATCCGGCTTATGCGCTATCTGCATCCATACGTACAAGCAGTATGGCGTTGATGAGTAAATTAGAGCCTTACTCGCAACAATTGGCTAAGGGCCGCCGCCATTTCTTAGCCGGATTGATGGAAATGGATAAGGACAAAGTCTTTTACTCGGATGCCAACTTCAGCACGCGCTTAACCTACGGAAGTATATTATCGTATGAGCCTGCCGACGGAGTCATTTATAAATACTACACTACCATGAAAGGCGTTATGGAAAAAGAAGACCCCAACAATTGGGAATTTGTTGTGCCCGACAAATTAAAACAGTTGTATGAAGCTAAGGATTTTGGTCCTTACGCCATGAAAAACGGTGAAATGCCGGTAGCTTTTCTCACCAATAACGATATTACCGGCGGCAACTCCGGCAGTCCGGTGATGAATGCCCGCGGCGAACTGATTGGTTGTGCCTTCGATGGCAATTGGGAAGCCATGAGCGGCGATATTGCCTTTGAACCCGAATTGCAACGCTGCATCAATGTCGATATCCGTTATGTGCTGTTTATTATCGAAAAATTCGCCAATGCTAAACACCTGATTGATGAGATGACGATTGTGAGGTAAATGGGTTATGGCGCAGATTAACTTTGCTACTAAGGTTGTTTTGTTAAGAACAATAATACTAAAGTGATCTATATTTCATTCCGGAATGGGTCAAAAAAAATATATTTGTAAGCACAGGTGGATATTACGATGTCTTTGTTGATTTCATTGGCAGCGTTATCAATAAACGAACTGATTTCTTCGAGCGATTTAAACAATTTATTGGTAAAGGCTCTTTT
>JAIRUB010000166.1 GCA_031254635.1 Prevotellaceae bacterium
ATTGGAAACCCCGAGAAAAGGGCAAATTCCCAAAAACTGCGTCAATAAGATGTTATTGACGAAAACAGCTGAAATTATAATGATAATAAATTCCATACCTTACATTCTTTTAGCGGTTAATTTCTTAAAAATCACAATCAGGTATCCTAATGCGATAAATGCACCGGGAGCTAAAATAAATATCAACATCCCATCGCCCTGAGCAAATTTATATCCAAATACCGACATGTTGCCCAATAGTTCCCGGACAGTTCCCAATATAGTCAACGCCATCACAAAGCCTAAACCCATCCCCATACCGTCACACGCTGCATTAATAACCGAATTTTTGGAAGCATAGGCCTCTGCCCGGCCAAGCACAATACAGTTCACCGCAATCAAGGGAATAAAGACGCCCAGCGCTTCATACAATGCGGGCGTATAGGCTTCCATCAACAGTTGTACAATCCCCGTAAAGGTTGCAATCACTACCACATAAGCAGGAATTCGCACCTTATCAGGAACAAAGCCAGAAATCAAGGATATCGCCATATTGGAGAGGGTTAATACAGCCATGGTAGCCAATCCCATACCCATGCCGTTAATGGCAGAGGAAGTGGTACCCAATGTTGGGCACATACCCAACAAGAGTACAAAAATGGGGTTTTCTTTAACAATTCCTTTGGTGATAATGTGTATTTTACTCATATTCATCTCCTTTTCCCGGATTTACGGCCTCCGGTTTAACGGTTAAAAATGCCTTGTATGCCAACTCAACTGCGTCGCAAAAGGCGCGTGAACTGATGGTGGCAGCAGTAATGGCATCTACATCGCCGCCATCTTGTTTTACCGACAGTTTATAATTAGTGGGATTCTTTCCATTGAACTGCAAGCTCCAGTTATGTTTTTTTTGCTCCATCTTGTCGCCCAAACCCGGGGTTTCAAGGTGGCTTACTACTGCGCTATTGTAAATTGTTCCATCGGGTAAAAAACCTACCATTAACACAATAAGGCCGCTAAATCCTTTTGTGGTAGATGCCTTTACGGCGTATCCCACAGGTGAACCCTCTTTGAGAGCCGGATAAATTGTTACAATCCTACCATCTATCTCCATCTCAATTATTTCTCCGGAGGGATTGTTGTCGAAGGCCGGTACTACCAACGCTATCGCTGCATTTACTTTATTTCTTTTGGATTCTTCGATAGGCTCGTATGTAATGAGATATACAACACAAAGCAATGCTGATGTAACCGAAGCAATCACAAAGAGGCATAGCAGCATATTCTTTAAATTCGATTCTTTGCTCATTTTTTCACCTCCTTGCCATAACGTTTGGGTTTAATATATTTATTCATTAAGGGAACCGTTGCATTCATTATCAGAATAGCAAAAGATATACCTTCGGGATAGCTGCCGAACAAACGGATAAGCATAGTAAGCAGCCCTATGCCTATACCAAAAATTATCATAGCCTTCGGATTCATGGGCGATGTTACATAATCGGTAGCCATAAAGATAGCACCTAACATGATTCCGCCGGTAAGCAGGTGGAACAATGGATCTATATATTGTTGCGGATTTATCAACCAGAAAATTCCACCAAAGGCAATAACAGTAGCAAAAATCGACGTGGGTATATACAGGCGAATCACGCGGCGGATTAAAAGATAAGCAAAGCCCAGTAGCAGGGCTACGGCCGATATTTCACCCATAGAGCCGCCAATCCTGCCGAATAGCAAGTGCCAATACGAGAAATCGACAAGCGATGAGTTCATGATTTGCTCAACCGTTTCGCCATTGGCCAATCCTTCTTTAATAATTGCTAAGGGAGTGGCGCCTGTGGCAGCATCTACGCCCGTCCAAAGGGCTTCCGGTTTAGGCCAGGAAGTCATCTGCACAGGAAATGATATCAGCAGAAAGACACGTCCCACCAAGGCGGGGTTGAAGAGGTTTTGGCCTAAACCTCCAAAGCTCATTTTGGTAACACCGATAGCCACCACCGCACCAACAACTACAATCCAGCAAGGGATGTTGGTTGGCAAGTTCATGGCTAACAGAAGGCCGGTAACCACTGCCGACAAGTCGCCCACCGTTGATGAACGTTTCATAAGCCAGCGGCTGATAATATATTCCAAGAGTACGCACGAAATCACAGCCACCGAGGCTACGCTCAACGCACCAAGACCAAAGAAATATACCGACACCAAATAAGCCGGCAGCAAAGCAATAATCACATCCAACATCAGCCGTTGAGTGTTCTCTTTGCTGTGGGCATGAGGCGCAGGGGAAATAATCAGTTTTTTCATATATTAAAGTTACAAAGTTACAAGTTACAAGTTACGAGTAATAAAAGATACGGAAATCTGTCACTCGTAACTCGTCACTATTTTTGGCGTGAACGCATGATTTTTAATACCTCGGCCCTGGCTAAACGGATGTAGTCGAGCAAAGGAATGTGTGCCGGACAGGAATAGAGGCAGCAACCACACTCTATGCAATCTTGCAGTCTATTAGCTTCCAATTCATCATACATATTTCTTTGGGCCTGCTTTATCAACAGGTAAGGCTCTAATCCAATAGGGCAAGCCTCCACGCATTTGGCGCAACGAATACAGTTACTTTCAGGCTTACGTTTGGTTTCCTTTTCGGAAATTAGCAAAATGGAAGAACTTACTTTAGTAGTTGGCGCATCGATATTGGAAATAGCCTTGCCCATCATCGGTCCGCCGCACACAATTTTTGCAGTAGATTCGGGCATTCCGCCGGCAGCTTCCAAGATTTTCGACGTGGCTGTGCCTACACGCACTATCATATTCACTTGCTGCTTGGCTTCCTTGCCTGTGATAGTAACTCTATGCTCAAACAAAGGTTTGTTTTTCTGCACAGCTTCATACACCGTAAAGGCAGTATTCACATTTTGCACTACAACACCCACATCTACAGGCAGTCCCATTGATGGCACCTGACGGCCGACAATCGCATCAATCAATTGCTTTTCGCCGCCTTGCGGATAGCGTTTTTTCAATGGTACAATAATAATATCGTAGTTATATTTAACTACAAGTTCCTTCAACAGTTTGATGGCATCGGGTTTATTGTCTTCAATGCCGATATAAACTTTCGGTGCATTCAGCGCTTTCTTCAACAGCAGTGTTCCAATAAGTACCTCTTCGGCATATTCGAGCATCACACGATGGTCGGCGGTGAGGTAAGGCTCACATTCGGTAGCGTTGATAATCAGCGCCTCGGCCTTTTTTCCTGGTGGAGGGCTCAGTTTTACATGCGTGGGGAAAGCGGCGCCACCCAGACCCACTAAGCCGGCAGCGGCAATTTTCTTTATAATAGTCTGGCTATCGATAGTAATATCACGAACAATATCCTTACTGCTGTCTATTTCCGGCATCCATTCATCGCCTTCAACCTGAATGACTATGGCTGGTTTTTTGAAGCCTGATATATCGGCTACAGGCTCAATGCCTGCTACTGTTCCCGATACCGAGGCATGGATATTGGCCGATATGAAGCCTGAAGCCTTAGCCACTAACTGTCCCACTTTAACTTTATCGCCCTTATTCACAACAGGTTCAGCAGGCGCACCGGCATGTTGCCCGAGAAATAAAGCTATTGTTCCTTCCGGCGGCAGTTGCATCAGGGCGCTTTGTGCAGAAAGCTTATTATCAGAAGGATGAATACCTCCGATAGAAAATGTTTTGAGCATATTATTCCTAATTTAACCTGCAAATATAGTGTTTTTGTGGGAAACAGCAAAAAAAGGTGATTATGAGACTTCATTGGTAGATTCAACAACTGAATGCAACTTTAGATTTTCAAATTTAGGAAGAAAATTTCTTTAGGAGAATAAAAGTTTAGATTTTTTCTTGGTCTATTATTGATTTTGTATTGTATTTC
>JAIRUB010000193.1 GCA_031254635.1 Prevotellaceae bacterium
AAACAACTTTTAACGGCGGTGCAGATGGCAACTATAATACCGATGGTCGTTCCAATCCTGATTACAAGGGTGATTTATTGTCTTAGGCTGCTGTGATTCGCTTTCAAGATCAACTTTGCTGCCCCCTGGCGTGTTCCGACTATGCAGGACTTTAATTGATTTGGATATTGCCATGGGGTGGTACGGGAGCGAACAGAACTAGTGATTTGGCATTTATCAATGCTAACTATATCACTCGTTGGGGTGGTGCTTTTGGCAGCCTCTGCCTCCCGGATGGTACACTGACTACTCAGGATTCGTGGGCGCTCTACTGGTCGCAGACGGAACACAGTGCTACGAATGCGCTTGGCTTGAACTTAGGCACCAGTGGCGCCATCTATCCGCAGAGTTGGATCCTCAAGGACGACGGTTTTACGCTCCGCTGCATTCGTTAGTTGGGTTTTAGGTATCAGGATGTGCGACAGGAGTCTGCCCTCTACGAGCGCAGGTTGCCATTCTTGTAATTCGTCACCCATCACTCGTCACTGAAAATTAACTACCTCATAGTTCTTATATCAAAAAAAAGTCTTATCTTTGAATTTATCTAAAGATGCAGGTGAGTTATGAAAGAAAATAAGGCTTTATGGTTGAAAAACAGTGGTTTAGGGACCGCTCCTATCTACTTTACGGCAATATCAACCATACTTGGCGCTGTTTTGTTCCTTCGTCTTGGCTATGCAACCGGTACACTGGGCTTTTGGGGTGCGATATTACTCATTATAATCGGCCATCTCATCACCATTCCCACGGCTTTGGCGATTTCGGAAATCGCAACGAACAAACGTGTTGAGGGCGGCGGCGAGTACTTTATCATCTCACGCTCCTTTGGTTTGAAAATCGGCTCCACAATAGGCATTGCCTTGTTCTTTTCGCAATCAATCAGCGTAGCTTTTTATATTATTGCCTTTGCCGAAGCCTTTACTCCGCTATTCAATTGGTGGTTGGCCACTTTTGACTTCGAGCTGCCCCGCCAAGCCATTAGCATTCCAGCCTTAGGTGTCTTGGCGTATATCATGTTGCGGAAAGGTACAGGATCGGGGCTGAAAACCCTGTATATCGTTAATGGCATATTAGCTATATCGCTGCTCCTTTTCTTTTTGGGAGGTATGGTCGGCGGAAGCCCTGCTGAGGCAGGTGAAAACGCTGTAAATACTGCAAAGGCTGTAGGTGACAACTTTGGCTTCTTCAACGGCGACAGTTTCTTTATTGTGTTTGCTATATGCTTTCCGGCCTTTACCGGTATGACTGCAGGCGTTGGCCTTAGCGGTGATTTGAAAAATCCAGGAAAATCTATCCCGATGGGAACGATGGCTGCTACGATTACAGGGCTTGTTGTTTATATGTTAATTGTTTGGAAATTGTCGGTATCGGCATCGCAAGCCGACTTGCAGGCCGACCAGTTCGTGATGGCTCGGATAGCCCTTTGGGGCGCGATTGCCATCCCTGTGGGCTTGGCAGCATCAACCTTCACCTCGGCTATGGGCTCCATTATGGTTGCTCCGCGCACCTTGCAAGCGCTTGCTTATGATAAAAGCTTTCCTCTCAGGCGGCTCAACTACTTTTTGGCTAAGGGAAAGGGAAAAACGAAAGAACCCTATAACGCATCGCTGATATCCTTTCTCATTGCAGTATTCTTTGTGCTTTTGGGCGACATCAACACGGTGGCCGGTATCATATCCATGTTCTTCCTCATTACCTACGGTTCGCTGTGTCTCATATCTTTCCTTAACCACTTTGGCGCTCCGCCTTCCTACCGTCCGCGCTTTAAGTCGAAATGGTACTTCTCACTTGGCGGTTTCATTCTTTCGGTATGGGTAATGTTTATGATTAATGCGTTATACACTGTTATTGCATACCTTATTATTGTACTTATTTATTTGACGATTGAAAGTTACAACAAAGACCAGAAAGGCTTGGTAAATATTTTTAAAGGAGCCTTGTTCCAACTTAACCGGAGGATTCAGGTATTTATGCAAAAGCAACAATCGAATATGGAAACGGAAGAGTGGCGTCCTGCAGTTATTTGCATATCGCCCAACTCGTTTGAGCGTTACAAGGTACTCGACCTAATGCAGTGGCTTAGCCACAAGCACGGCTTTGGTACTTACATTCACTACATCGAGGATTATTTTAATAAGCAGACATACACCGATGCGCGGAAAATCTTGAAACAACTTATCGACAACCAGCGGAAGAATGAAAGTACGCTATATATTGACACCATTATTTCACCTTCTTATACTGCGGCCATTGTACAAATCATACAGTCGCCTTCCATTTCGGGTATGGAAAATAATATGGTAGTTTTTGAATTCGAAAAAGAACGTACCGAAGAACTGAAACGAATATTAGAGAACGTGAATTTAGTGAAGGCCGGTAATTTTGACGTGTGCATTTTTGCCGGTTCGAAGTCCGGCATTAACTATAGGAACGGCATACATGTATGGATTCGAAATTCCGATGAAATAAATACCAACCTGATGATTCTCTTAGGCTATATCATCATGGCGCATCCCGACTGGCATAAGGGGTACATAAAAATATTCAATACTTGCGCCGAAGGACATGAGGAGGAAACGAAAGAGGATATTCAAGAACGTGTTGCCGCCGGCAGGTTGCCCATCACTCTTGCCAATATTGAAATAATAACCTTAAAGGACAATCGGAGTTTCACCGATGCCGTTAACGAACATTCAAAACACGCCGGGCTGACTATGATAGGCTTCAACGAAGAGACTACCGGACCTGAGGCGGTTAAGCTGTTTGTAGACTTCCACGGCATTGGCGACATTCTCTTTGTACACAGTTCGCAGTCGAAGAATATTGGATGATAGGCTTGGTTCATGCTGCACAACAATATAACCGCACACAGTTTTTCAACATAATAGCGCTTTTAGTGAAACAGATAGTTTTGTGCAAAAGACGTTTTATACGAAAATGATATTTTAATCAGACTAAAAAGAATTTAAAAAAAGGTGGCTGTAGCTGCATATTGATTTCACTATATCAGAGGTAATGCTTTGAATAATAAAAGAAAAAAAGTCACTAATTTCGTCAAGCGTATTAATGTCATGTCCTGAAATATGTTGACCTTTTTTCGTGTTAATAATTATTTTTTATTCTCTTTTTTTCTATCGAAAAAATGCGTTTTTTTAGGCATATACAATTGGAATGGGAAAATGGA
>JAIRUB010000194.1 GCA_031254635.1 Prevotellaceae bacterium
AAACAACTTTTAACGGCGGTGCAGATGGCAACTATAATACCGATGGTCGTTCCAATCCTGATTACAAGGGTGATTTATTGTCTTAGGCTGCTGTGATTCGCTTTCAAGATCAACTTTGCCCTGCCCCCTGGCGTGTTCCGACTATGCAGGACTTTATTGATTTGGATATTGCCATGGGGTGGTACGGGAGCGAACAGAACTAGTGATTTGGCATTTATCAATGCTAACTATATCACTCGTTGGGGGTGGTGCTTTTGGCGGCCTCTGCCTCCCGGATGGTACACTGACTACTCAGGGTTCGTGGGCGCTCTACTGGTCGCAGACGGAACACAGTGCTACGAATGCGCTTGGCTTGAACTTAGGCACCAGTGGCGCCATCTACCCGCAGAGTTGGATCCTCAAGGACGACGGTTTTACGCTCCGCTGCATTCGTTAATTGCTTGTAGATTAATCACTAATCATTAAAAACACACAAGGTTTTTTGCGCAGGTCAACAGTTGTGGTTTTCCACTCGGCTATGGTTTGGGTTTTGATGAGGGCATCGGGTTCGGTAAGGTTGGCGGCTACGCACAGTAGGGTATTTGGGCGGCAAGTACTGAGAATGTCGCTCAGTAAAGCCTCGTTGCGGTAAGGCGTTTCAATGAACAGCTGGGTTTGCCGGTCGGCAGCCGAACGTTTTTCCAACTGCCGCAAACGCTGTTGCCGCTCAGGCGATTTTACGGGCAGGTAGCCTACAAAGGCAAAATTTTGCCCGTTAAGTCCCGAAGCCATGAGGGCTAACAAAAGCGAGGAGGGACCGGTAAGTGGAACCACAGCAATATTTTTTTGATGCGCCAAGTGTACCAATCGTGCGCCGGGATCAGCTACAGCAGGCGCACCTGCCTCGCTTAATAAGGCTACATCATGCCCATCGAGGGCAGCTTGCAGGTAAGCCGAGAGGTCGAACTCCGGCGGCGTGTGTTCGTTTAATTCAAAAAAATGCAGGCTGTCAATAGCTACGCCGATATTCGCCTTACTGAGATAGCGGCGTGCAGTACGCAATTCTTCTACTACGAAATAGCGAATACTACGTATGATTTCCAGCGTTCCCGCAGAAATTACCGCCTCAATAGGAGCCTTTTCGCCTATTGGAGCAGGTATCAGAAAAAGTTTACCCGCCGAAATCATCGAACATAATCATTTCTTTGGGTACGCCAAGATTATCCAACATATTTCCCACCGCCAAATTCATCAATGGAGGACCGCACATGTAGTAATCTATATCTTCGGGTGCCTCGTGGTTTTTCAGGTAATTATCGTAAATCACTTGATGGATAAAACATGCAGGTCCTGTCCACTTATCTTCGGGTTTAGGCTCAGAAAGGGCAATAATGAATTTGAAATTCGGAAATTCCCGCTCTATGATACGAAAATCTTCCTCATAAAAAATCTCACGCTTAGAGCGGGCGCCATACCAGAAAGTCACTTTACGCCCTGTTTTCAAAGTATGGAAAAGGTGGAAGAGATGCGAGCGCATGGGCGCCATACCTGCTCCGCCGCCAATAAACATCATTTCATTCTCGGTATCACGCAGGAAAAATTCGCCGTAGGGACCTGAAATAGTTACCTTATCGCCGGGCTTGCGGCTAAAGATATAAGAGGAGCAGACGCCCGGATTTACCACCTTAAAATTGCCCTTGATGCGATCCCAGGGCGGAGTGGCAATACGGATATTCAATATAATGATATTGCCCTCGGCGGGGTGGTTAGCCATAGAATATGCACGGAATGTGGGCTCCGTATTTTTCATCTTCAAATTCCATATCTTAAGGTCGTCCCATTCTCCGTGAAATTCGGGCTCTACGAAAATATCCCTACTGAAGTCCACTTCACATTTTGGAATATCAATCTGAATATAACCGCCCGATTTGAAGTTCATATTTTCGCCCTCGGGCAGTTTAACCACAAACTCTTTGATAAAGGTAGCTACGTTACGGTTACTAAGCACCTCGCATTCCCATTTCTTAATACCTAATATTTCTTCGGGTACTGCTGTTTTTAAGTCATCTCTTACCTTTACCTGACAAGCTAAGCGCCAGTTCGACTGTTGCTGCTTGCGGGTGAAAAAGCCTGTTTCGGTAGGAAGGATTTCGCCGCCGCCAGAAAGTACACGGCATTTACATAAACCGCAGGTCCCGCCGCCGCCACAGGCTGAGGGAAGGAATACCCTGTTATCGCTAAGCGTACTTAATAAAGAATTACCGGGCATTACTTCCAATTCACGCTCGCCGTTAATCTCAATTTTTACCTTGCCCTGAGGCACAAGTTTGGTTTTAGCATAGAGCAGCAGTCCCACCAAAACAATGGTTATGGTCAGAAATATTACTACGCCGGATATGATGATAAAAAAATCCATGTCGAAAATTATAATTTAACGCCCATAAAGCTCATAAATGCAATACCCATCAGCCCTGTGATAATGAAAGTAATGCCTGCACCTCGCAGCGGAGCGGGAACATTGGAGTATTTCAATTTTTCACGAATGGCTGCAATGCCCACAATGGCTAAACACCAACCAATGCCTGAACCCAGCGCAAAGGAAATGGCTTCGCCTACATTGGCATAACCACGTTCCTGCATAAACAGCGAGCCGCCGAGAATGGCGCAGTTAACAGCAATAAGCGGGAGAAATATACCCAAAGAAGAATAAAGTGCAGGGAGAAATTTTTCTATTACCATTTCCACTATTTGTGTGATGCCGGCAATTACGGCAACGAAAATGATAAAGCTAAGAAAGCTCAGGTCAACCTCCGCCAAGTCTGCACTAAGCCAAGTGAGGCAACCGGGAGTGAGCAGGTATTTGTTGATTAAATAATTGATAGGCAGGGTTACGCCCATCACAAAAACTACTGCAATACCAAGTCCAAGCGCAGTTTTCACCGTTTTCGACACGGCAATGTAGGAACACATGCCGAGGAAAAAGGCAAATATCATGTTGTCAACAAAAATGGACTTGACGAATATGCTGATAATGTTTTCCATTATTTTCCGATGAGTTGTTTGTTAAAACTGCGTTGTATCCAAATAATCAACCCAACTATAATTAGCGCCATGGGGGGGAGAATTACCAATCCGTTATTTTCATAAAATCCGCCGTTACTGATATACCAACTTTCGGGAATAATCTGGAAACCGAAGAGCGTCCCCGATCCGAAGAGTTCACGGAAAAAAGCTACTACGACTAAGATTAACCCGTAACCTGCGCCATTACCCAAGCCATCAATCAATGAGGGCCAGGGCTTGTTGCCTAAGGCAAATGCCTCAATGCGCCCCATGATAATACAGTTAACAATAATAAGGCCTACATACACCGATAACTGTTTACTTACTTCGTAGGCGTATGCCTGTAATATCTGGTCAACTACAATTACGAGTGTGGCAACCACCACCAACTGCACAATGAGGCGTATGCGGTTAGGGATAGTGTGGCGCATGCACGACATGATACAACTTGAAAAGCCGGTAACAAGGGTGACAGAAACAGCCATTACTAACGCAGGCTCTAATTTTACGGTTACGGCTAATGCAGAACAAATACCAAGTATCAATACGGTAACCGGATTGTCTTTATTAATAGGGTTTGTAAAGAGCTTCAGTATTTTTGCTGAAAACATCGGTTCTTTTTCTTCCATATTGTATTAATTCAAAATTTTAAATTCTTCTTTCATTTTTATGAAGAAAGCTTGGTATTGCTCTAAGCAGTCTTTCAACATGGCGGCTACGCCATCGCTGGTAATGGTGCCTCCGGAAACGGCATCAACGGCATGAGGGTTGTTTTTTGGAGCGCCGCCTTTCATCACTCTTATGGAAGTGAGGGTTTCGCCGGAGAATATTTTTTTGCCTGTAAATTGCTTGGCAAAGGCTTTATCAGAAATTTCAGCGCCGAGACCGGGCGTTTCGCCTTTGTGACCAAAAACAGCGCCGTAGATAGTGTTGAAATCGTCGTTTAACGAGAGGTAGCCCCAAAGAGGTCCCCAAAGTCCAACGCCACGGACGGGAATAATATATTTCAAAGCGCCGTTGTCTTCCTTATATACAAATACCGGCAGCCGAAGTTGGCTGCGCAGGCTTTCTTTTTTATCCTCATCTTTGCTCGCCACAATAGCTTTGATTTTATGGTATTCTTCTGCCATGTTAATGTTGAAAGCATCGCCTTCTTGCCGGTTGCCGGCGCCGTCAACAATAAAATCTTCGACAATATAGGTGTCGTAAGTTTCTTCCACAAAATCTTTTTTACGCTTAGCCTCGCTAAGTCCGGCATCTTCACCCACAGAGGCAAGGATATTCAGTTTTTTCTCTATTTCGATATTTTTTTCTTGAGATTTTTTGAGTACCAAGGCTGTGACAGCAAGGGTAGCAGCTGCGACAATTACTAATATCGAAGCGTAAATAAAAGTATATGTATTACTATTTGCGTTCATAATTTTAAATTTTTGCACGTTTCAGACGGCGGCGTATATTTGCCTCCACCACATAATGGTCAATAAGTGGGGCAAAGGCATTCATAAAGAGAATTGCCAACATCATACCTTCTGGATATCCCAGATTGAATACCCTAATGACAATAGTAAATACGCCAATCAGAAAACCATAAATCCATTTGCCTGTACCGGTTTGCGCACCGGTCACAGGATCGGTAGCCATAAATACCGCACCGAAAGCAAAACCGCCCATTATCAAATGCAGGTATGGCGGCATTTCCATATACGGATTTATGGCAGTTAAATTGAGCAGGCAACCCACGCCCAATGCACCAAGCACGCATGATAACATTACCTTCCAACTACCGATGCCGGTATAAATAAGAATGGCGGCGCCAATAAGAATGGCTAAGGTAGAAGTTTCGCCTATAGAGCCGGGGACAAATCCGAAGAACATATCGGCAATGGAGGGCAGTGGTTCGCCTGCGGCAGCATTCGCTAAGGGTGTAGCGCCCGAAAAACCGTCAACAATACCCTCGTTGGCGCT
>JAIRUB010000195.1 GCA_031254635.1 Prevotellaceae bacterium
ATGGTACGCCAACACAAGACAAAGCGCGCTATAAAGAGTGTATAGACGCTATCTACAAGGTAATCCCCGATGTGATTTTAATCCCATCTACGGGCGGTGCTGTGGGAATGACAGCAGTAGAACGCCTACAACCCACAGAGTTATTTCCGGAAATGGCTACATTAGATTGCGGTACTTGCAATTTCGGCGACGAAGTTTTTGAAAACACACTTCCCATGTTGCGTGATTTCGGCAAACGAATGACAGAAAATAATATTAAACCCGAATTTGAATGCTTTGAAATGGGGCATTTGGATACAGCCTTGAATATGGTGAAAAAAGGCCAGGTGCCGGGGAATCCCATGCAAATCAATTTTGTATTGGGAGTGCCGGGGGCTGCTGTGGCAACTGTTTCTAATCTATGTTGGTTAGTAAATGCTATCCCGAGCGATGCCACTTGGACGGTAACAGGGATAGGAAAATCAGAATTTTTGTTAGCGGCAGCGGCAATAGCTATGGGCGGAAATGTGCGCGTGGGTTTTGAAGATAATATTTATCTTGAAAAAGGCGTATTGGCCAAATCTAACGGCGAATTGGTTGCAAAAGTAGTTCGCATAGCAAAAGAGTTAGGACGCGAAATCGCCACCCCAGCTGAAGCAAGAAGGATTTTGGGACTGAAGAAGTAATGTTTAACCACAAATGACTGTCTTAAAAGCACACTGATGACACAGATTAAAAAGATTTTCATAGATTTTAAAGATATAATACTAATTTTCAGATAAATAAATCTGTGTTTATCTAAAATATCTGCGTCATCTGCGTGCTAAAAACAAAAAATAAAGATTATAAATTAAACAATAAAAATTATGCAAAAAAAAGGAAACAAATACGGTACACACCGTGTAATCGAGCCTAAAGGCGTATTGCCCCAACCGGCTGACAAAATTGACAACAACATGGACGAAATTTACGACAATGAAATTCTTATTGACGTTAAAACATTAAATGTTGACTCGGCATCATTTACCGACATTAAAGCACGTGCCGGCGGCGACCACGAAAAAATTAAAGAAATCATGTTCAGCATCGTGGAAAAGCAAGGTAAACATCGTAATCCATGGACAGGCTCAGGCGGTATGCTAATGGGAGTTGTCGAAAAAATTGGCGATGCCTTGAAAGGAAAAATTGATTTGAAGGAAGGTGACAAAATAGCCACCTTAGTATCTCTCTCGCTAACGCCTTTGCGTATTGACAAAATCAAAGAAATTCGCCCTGACGTTGACCAGGTTGATATTGACGGGAAAGCCATACTTTTCGAAAGCGGTATTTACGCTAAAATTCCGACGGACATGCCTGAAAAATTGGCCTTGTCGGCTCTCGACGTGGCAGGCGCTCCGGCACAAACAGCAAAACTTTGTAAGCCCGGCGACATCGTGCTGATTATCGGCGCCGGTGGAAAATCGGGTATGCTTTGCTGCTATGAAGCCAAAAAGCGCGTAGGCGTTACAGGAAAAGTAATAGGAATGACGCACAGCCCGAAATCAACGGAACGCCTTCAAAAACTTGGCTTTTGCGACTATGTATTTGCCGGAAGTGCAACAAATCCTGTTGAGACAATGGAAAAACTCGGCGCATTCACAAATGGCGAAATGGCTGATGTAACTATAAATTGCGTTAACATTGAAAACACCGAAATGACAAGTATTTTATGTACTAAAGATACCGGAATGGTTTATTTCTTCTCAATGGCAACAAGTTTTACCCGCGCAGCGCTTGGTGCAGAAGGCGTAGGCAGCGATGTAACCATGATTGTTGGTAACGGATACACTCGTGGACATGCTGAGATTACATTGGAACTATTACGCGAAAGTGAAAAATTACGTAAGATATTTACGGAGCTATATGCTTAAAACGTGAAGAGTGAAGCGTGAGGTGTTAAGTCATCTCACGCTTTACGCTTAGCGTTTCACAAAAGTAAACAGCATCATGAAAAAAAACATTAGCGTATGCGGCATTGACTGCGCAGCAATGTCTGAAATGTGCAATAAAAATAATCCTGAATTTGCAGAAGCGCCTTGTAGAGAATGTTACGAGGCAAAAGGAAAATTATTTTGGACAAAATATTTAAGATTGGATACCTGTCCTATTTATCATTGTTGTGTAAATAAAAAACAGTTAAAACATTGCGGCGAATGCGCCCAATTACCTTGCGATATTTATTTTAATACCAAAGACCCGTCTATGTCCGAAGAAGAACATCAAAAAACAATTCAAGACAGGGTACAGGCATTGAAATCGTTACAATAAATTAATTTATAGTGGTTATGCAGAATAATAGAAAAGCTATGTTCCCCGACGTTACCGATGAACAATGGAACGATTGGAAATGGCAGATTAAACACCGGATTGAATCCTTTGGCGGGTTGAAAAAATTATTGCCTTTAACAGAAGCGGAAGAAGCAGGCATTAAAGAATCATTGAAGACTTTACGGATGGCTATAACGCCTTACTATCTTAGCTTGATTGATGTAAAAAATCCATATTGCCCGATTCGTAAGCAAGCTGTTCCCACCATTGCGGAGTTGAACCATTCATCGGTTGACTTGTTAGACCCGCTGCATGAGGACACCGACTCGCCGGTACCCGGACTCACGCACCGTTACCCCGACCGCGTGCTGCTCCTGATTACCGACCAGTGCTCCATGTATTGTCGCCACTGTACTCGCCGCCGTTTTGCCGGCCAGCACGACAGAGAATCATCGTCGGAACGTATCGATAAGGCTATTCAATATATTGCCGCCACTCCGCAAGTTCGCGATGTCTTGTTATCGGGCGGCGATGCCCTGTTGATAAGCGACAAACATTTGGAGTCAATCATCCAGCGTTTGCGGGCTATCCCTCATGTAGAAATTATTCGTATCGGCACACGAGTGCCGGTGGTATGCCCACAGCGCATTACCGACGATTTGGTGAATATGTTGAAAAAGTACCACCCGATATGGGTAAACACGCACTTTAATCATTCCAATGAAATTACGCCTGAGGCAATAGAAGCTTGTGCAAAGATGGCTGATGCCGGTATTCCTTTAGGCAACCAGTCGGTATTGCTCCGCGGAGTAAACGACTGTGCAGCGGTAATGAAAAGATTAGTACAGAACTTGGTAAAAATACGTGTTCGTCCTTACTACATCTACCAATGCGATTTGTCGTTGGGATTAGAACATTTCCGTACGCCGGTATCGAAGGGCATTGAAATTATAGAAAATCTGCGCGGACACACCTCCGGCTACGCTGTTCCTACCTTTGTGGTGGATGCTCCGGGCGGCGGCGGAAAAACGCCTGTAATGCCCAACTATATGGTATCGCAGTCGCCGCACAAAGTAGTGCTGCGTAATTTTGAAGGAGTAATTACAACTTATTCCGAGCCGGAGGGCTACGTAGATGAAGAATGCAATTGCGAAGATTGCAGGAATGTACCGAAGTCGGGCGGTGTAGCCTCCTTGCTCCATGGCGAACGATTATCTCTTGAGCCGGAAAACCTGGAACGCAAGCATAGGTTGACGAAGTAAGGGAGGTCTTTTATTGTTATCGGCAATGCAGCGGACATCAGTGCGGTTGGACAGAGTGGGTTAGAGCAAAATAGGAGAAATGATAATAGCAGAATTATACGGTAAAATTCCGAGCAAACTAGAGAATAAAGAAGACATTTTGACTTCTAATGTGTTCTCTTTTTTCAAATATTCAGACAGGAATATTTTGAAAGAGTATTTGTGCCAGATAGGGATTGAAGTTTCTGAAAAAGACACTTTGGAGTCCGAATTTTTATTTTGGCAAAAATACGATGACGGAACAGAACCCGATTTAATTGTTATTTGTGGCAAATATTACATATTGTTTGAGGCGAAATTTTATTCTGACTTTTCCCCTAAAACTTCTACAATTGAATCGCAGATTGTCAGAGAAATCAAAATGGGAAATCAATCGGCAAAGAATGAAGACAAAGAGTTTGTATATGTTGCGATTACTGCCGAATATTACCAAGACAAAAACAAATATTCAAAATACGAAAACGGAGACTTCAAATTTATTTGGACAAATTGGCAAACAATCACAAATTTTCTTGAAACTATTTTAACAAGCCAATCTTTTTTTCAATACAAAGAATATGCTAATGATTTACTTTCGTTGTTAGTCAAGAAAAATCTTAGAAGTTATATCGGAATAATAAATTTGAGCGTTGAGGAAAAGATTAATTTTCATAACTTTGTCTTTTACAACAAAAACACCTCGGAATTTAAAGGAGAGTTTTCGGGTTTTATTGAAAGTCTTGGACAATTCGCCCAGATAGGGAACTATAAAAAATCATTTCATAATTCATATTTTAACCATCTGCAAGCATTCACAATTCATTCTTACGAAAATATTTTTTACAATGGGAACTAAATCAAATAAAACAGAAATTGCAAATCAAGTAAACAATGCTTTTGATTTCATTCAAAAACTTTACAATGAATCTTCGTATCTAATCAA
>JAIRUB010000238.1 GCA_031254635.1 Prevotellaceae bacterium
AATAATTTCTTGAGTGCTACAACACTCTCCTTTACATACAATTGTTTCGCTTTTGACATGATATATATGATTTATATTTAACATCAAATGTACAAAAAATGATATATACGCTATTAGAACAAAAAATTATTCACATTGGTATAATTTACAGCATCCGATTTTAAGGGAACACGTCACAAATCAACAAATAAGCAATATATCATAGATTTTTTCTATCTTTGCAAGATAAACAAAAATGAATTATGCTTGCAGAACAATTATTAAACCCCAAAAGTATTGTAGTAGTAGGAGGTTCTGCCGATATAGGGAAACCGGGCGGCAGTGTAATCAAAAATCTTATTAATCAGGGATATAAAGGTAAACTGTATGTAGTTAATCCGAAGGCTTCGGAGGTGCAGGGAATAACATGCCATGCAAGCGTGGAAGCGCTGCCGGAAGTTGATTTGGCGATGTTGGCTATTCCGGCAGCTGCTTGCGTGGAAGCGGTGAAAATACTGGCGCATCAGAAAAAAACCAAAGGATTTATTATATTCTCAGCAGGATTTCACGAGGAAAGCACTGCTGGTGCAGTATTGGAAGAACAAATCGTTCAAACTGTTAACGAAATAGGAGGAAGCCTCATAGGTCCCAACTGTATCGGCGTGATGAATACCCATTATGCGGGCGTGTTTACGGGAACTATTCCACCCTTATCAGATTCGGGTGTTGATTTTATTACCGGATCCGGTGCTACGGCGGTGTTCTTGATGCAGGCGGCCATTCGCTTCGGTTTGCCTTTCTCCAGCGTTTATTCAGTGGGCAACAGCGCGCAAACAGGTGTGGAAGAAATCTTGGCGCACTTAGACGAAACCTACGTACATGGCCAAAGCGCGCCGGTGAAAATGCTGTATGTAGAAAGTATCAATAATCCTGAAAAGCTCTTGAAGCACGCACAATCGTTGATAAAGAAAGGTGCGCGTATTGCGGCTATTAAGGCTGGCAGCAGCGTGGCCGGCAGTCGCGCTGCCTCTTCGCACACCGGCGCCATGGCAAGCTCCGATGTGGCGGTGAGCGCCCTCTTCAAGAAAGCAGGTATTATCCGTTGCCACGGGCGTATGGAGTTAGCCCTGATGGCTGCCGTACTGCTACAACCTCTTCCTACCGGTAAGAATATGGCCATTATCACCCACGCCGGCGGCCCTGCTGTTATGTTAACCGATACTTTATCGGATGGCGGCTTACAGGTTCCGCCCATTAGCGGCCCCGTTGCTAACGAACTGTTGGCAAAGCTTTACCATGGTTCCTCGGTAGCCAATCCTATAGACTTCTTAGCCACCGGCACCGCTGAACAGTTAGGCTATATCATTGATGCTTGCGAAAACGACTTCAACCATATTGACGGTATTGCAGTAATTTTCGGCGACCCGGGATTAACTGCTTTAGATGATGTTTATGCATTATTGCTCAATAAATTAAAAATTTGTAAAAAGCCTATTTATGTCATTCTGCCCTCAGTAGCCGATGTGCCGCTCGAATTACCAGAATTTATCAAAAACGGAAAAGTGGCCTATCAGGATGAAGTCCTGTTTGGACGTACATTAGCAACAGCAATGAATTCAAAAATTCAAAATTCAAAATTCAAAATTCAAAATTCAATAACTATTGATATTAAGAAGATACGCGAAGTAGTTAATAACGCCGCTGAGGGCTATCTTCCACCCGATAAGGTGCAGGCGCTTTTAGATGCTGCCGGCATTGCCCGGGCAGGAGAGGCTGTGGTAACTACTACCGCCGATGCCGTAAAAGCCGCCGACCAATTAGGCTATCCGGTAGTAATGAAGGTGGTGGGTCCCGTACATAAATCGGACGTTGGGGGAGTAGTGCTTAACGTGAAAGATGACAATACAGTACGAAAAGAATTTGAACGAATGATTCAAATAAAAGATACAACAGCTATCCTCCTGCAGCCACAGTTAAGCGGAATGCAATTGTTTGTGGGTGCCAATCGTGAACCTAAGTTCGGACATCTGATTATGTGTGGATTAGGCGGTATCTTCATTGAAGTGTTGAAAGATGTAGCGGCAGGATTAGCGCCACTGTCTATGGCAGAGGCTTATGAGATGATTCGTAGTTTGCGTAGCTATAAAATTATTGAGGGTGTACGTGGACAAGAGCCTGCTAATGAGTCTATTTTTGCTGAAATCGTAGTGCGCCTGTCCATGCTCTGCAAAGCCGCTCCCGAAATTGCCGAATTAGACCTGAACCCCCTGCTCGGCAGCAAGGACAAGGTAGTGGCCGTGGACGCGAGGATACGAATTGAGAGTTGACAAGATGTCCGAACCACGATTTTTATAAGATTATTAAGATAAACAGGATAAAAGGTAAAGAGTGTAAAATAAGTGAAAGTGGGTAAAAACATCTTTCTCCAATTTTTTTTTAATTGCTTCACGTTTAACGATAAATAACAGATGCAAATAGCACTATTACAAATAGATATCATAAAAGAAAACAAGCAGGCCAACCTTCAACGCGCCGAAGAATTGCTTGCTGGTTTGTCACAGGAAGTGCGTTTGGTAATATTGCCCGAAATGTTCAATACCGGTTTTTCTATGTATCCTGAGAGAATTGCTGAGGATGAAAATGGGCCTACTTTGGCTTGGTTAATAACTATGGTAAAAAAGTATAAAATTTCTATTATTTGCAGTATTAGCTACGCTTATATGAAGTATTACTTCAATAGACTCTTTTTCGTTTTTACGGATGGCAGTTACCAAACTTACGACAAACGGCATCTTTTCCATTACCTTAAAGAGGATGAACACTATACTGCGGGAACAAAGCGATTGATTGTTGATTATGAGGACTGGCGTATCTGTCCTCAGATATGTTATGACCTGCGTTTTCCGGTGTGGAGTAGAAATTCAAGCCCAAAAGCTGCTGAAAAGCCATACGACCTATTGATATATATAGCCAATTGGCCTAGCATGCGTATGCAGCCATGGAATCTCTTATTACAGGCTCGGGCTATTGAAAATCAGAGCTATGTGATAGGCCTAAACCGTACAAGTACGGATTTAAGCCTTACCGGCGAACGCAGTTTTTCAGGAGAATCGCAAGTTATTGATTTTAAGGGAAATATTATGGCAAAAGCAGCGCTTCATAAAGAAGAAGTATTGGTGGTGGATCTTGACCTCCAGAGCCTGCACGAGTATAGAGCAAATTTTCCTGTATTGATGGACGGGGATGAGTTTACAATTGAAAATATCTGAACCCTGCAAATCTTAATAAAATCGTGGTTCACGACAATAAATAACTTTTACTCATAACCCACTTCACGACAAATAAGCAAATCAACAATAAAATGAAACTACGTTTACTTACCACGTTCTGCCTACAACTCCTGCTAACCGGATGGTTGTTCGCTGCTAATAACCAAGACTATAACAAAGGCTGGGAGGCCTTCTCCAATAATAATAGAACAGCAGCCAGAAGCCATTTTGAAGTTGCCGTAACTAACGAACCTGCCAATAAGGCAGAGGCCTTGCTGAGCCTCTGTTTACTCGATTGGAGCGAAGGCAAAGAGCAAAGTGCCTTTAACTATTTTCAGAGGTTCTATTACGAAAGCGCACACCCCTACGAATATTTAGAAGCTTGCTTCCTGCTGCCCTTTTTGTATGGTAGTAAAGTGTTGGATGCTTCCCAACTGAAATTTTACGAGTCGATTGTGAACGACCCGAAAATGAACGGTACTTTGAGAGCTACGCTCTGCCAACACTTGGGGAACCATTATCAGGCTTGCAATAATCGTAAAAAAAGTGAGGAGTTGTATAATAAAATCGGTGCCATCAGCCGGTGGCAAATGTTGGGCACTTTCGATAATATATCGAGTAGCGGCTTTACTAAGGATTGGGGAGCTGTTACTAAAAACCAACCCGGACAACTATTTAAGAACAAAGAAGAAGCAGAGATTACCTGGTTTACTCCTTCGGCTGAAAGGCCTGACCGCTGGTTCGACTTCGACTATTATTTTCAATTAGATA
Source organism: Prevotellaceae bacterium (assembly GCA_031254635.1). Lineage (GTDB taxonomy): Bacteria > Bacteroidota > Bacteroidia > Bacteroidales > UBA932 > UBA932. The sequence continues at coordinate 4,020 of JAIRUB010000238.1, forward strand.
ATGTTATCCTATATGCCCAAACCTTCTTGAACAGTCCCACAGAACAAGAAGTGATTATGCGCGTGGGTACTTCAGGCTCTTTAAAAGTGTGGATGAATGATGTGAAAGTGATGTCTATACCAGAAGAACACAATTGCGGTATGGATATATACGCTTGTAAAGTAAAACTTAACAAAGGTACCAACCGAATTCTCATACAAATAGGCCAAAGCGAAATAAACAATGCGAATTTTTTGTTGCGCCTGACAGACAAAAATGCCAATCCCATTCCGGGGCTTAGCAATACACCCGATTATACTGCCTATACCAAGGCTCCTGCTGCCGCTCAACCTGAACTAATCCCATTCTTTGCAGAAGATTTTTTTGAAAAACAATTGCAGCAATATCCTGGTAATATGCTTAATTACTTAATATTGGCAGAACTTTACCTAAAAAATGACAAGTCGTACGAGGCTACTAAAATACTGAAGCAAGCCGAGGCTAAAGCGCCGCAATCGTCTTATATTCAATATCGTTTAGCTGAAGCTTATCTTCGTGCCGATAACGAAACAGACCACAGTATGGCTATGGAAAATATCAAGCTACAAGACCCTACTTCCTTCTATGCCTTGCAGCAGTTCTTTAACGAGGCTATGCAGTCCGAAAAATATTCAGAAGCTGAAGCTATAAACAAACAAATGAAAAATTTGTATGGCGAAAATATACTAACGGAAACCTGGGATTTGGGACTTGCATCCGCACAAAGGCGTATAAATGACGTTATTGCTATCAATAAGGCATTATATAAAAAATATCCTCATATCTATGAGCTTATGTCCTCTAATTATGCTATCCTGAAGAATATCCAGAAAGATAATAAAGCGGCAACCGCCTTGCTCGAAGATTACATAAAAAAATATTACAACAGCAGGGCCATTGAAACACTATCGGACAGCTATATGGAGCAGGGAAAAACCGCTAAGTCATTGAAAATCTGGAAACAATTAGTTAATGAGCAACCCCACGCCTTAGGTTTGTTATACAGCTATGCTTCATTGTTAAATAAGTCGCAACGCTATAAAGAAGCCTTGGAAATTATTGACCGTCTTAAAAAATTAAATCCTTATTTGTCAGGCATATACTCTATGGAGGGATACATTTATATAGGAATGGGAAGCAGCCAGCAAGCCAGGACTGCTTTCCGTAAATCAATTTATTATAATCCCCGTTCCTACGATTCCCGCAGTCAACTACGTATGTTGGAGGATAAAAAGGAAATTACCGAACTATTTCCCAAGTATAATATTGACAGCATCATAATGAATGCACCGAAAGCTGCTGATTACCCCAGCGACCATTCTGTTATATTGTTAGACGACAACCAATTGGTTTATTATCCTGAAGGCGCACAAGAACACCGTTGCCAAATATTGGTAAAGGTGTTAAACCAGGCCGGCATTGACACTTGGAAAGAATACAATATTTATTACCAAAACCAACGACTATTATTAGATAAATATGAGGTGATTAAAAGTAATGGGAAGAAGGTAAGGGCCGAAACAGATAATCGTGGTACTGTGGTATTTACCAATATCGAAGTTGGTGATGTGCTACATATAGAGTATCGTTTACAGGATTATACATCAGGGATTTTCTCCAAACATTTTTTCGGACAAAATTTATTCCAAATCAGTGTGCCTATGATTAATAGCCGCTATTGCATTTTAGCGCCGGCCGACAAACATTTCGACTACATAGTGACCAACGGGCAAGTAGAACCGCTGATTACCGACTTGGAAGATATGAAGCTCTACCAGTGGCTCAGCACTCCGCAACCGGCAATTAAATATGA
>JAIRUB010000024.1 GCA_031254635.1 Prevotellaceae bacterium
TATACTCACACACCGTATCGCGGCCTGAACTGCGCGACAGTATGAATAAATTTGTGGCCTACAAATTTACAAATCCGCTGCCTATAGCCCGTGGACAAATATTTTATGTAGGATGGATACAAACTTCCGAAGTATTTCTGAACATCGGTTTTGATGCTAACCGCCTGAATGGCCACAGAAATTTTTATGCCTTGAATGCTTATGATAGCTGGAGTACCTCTATTTATGACGGATCGCTTATGCTTCGTCCAATATTCTGCGAAGCGCAGAACTTCCCCGATGATTTTGTGCCTCCGCCACCACCTGTACCTATAGGAAGGTCGGATGACGACTATTTACTTTACCCTAATCCGGCCATCGATATGGTAACTATACGTAACCTTAAAGCAGAAAGAGAAATGGTGTTACCATCGATTACCCAACGAATTGAAATATATGACTTGCGGGGTACTTTGTTACATTCGGCCTATACGCCCGACGCTACTTTCTCGGTAGCTAAACTGTCGGCAGGAGTGTATGTTGTGCGTATTTATGAAAATAATGTGGTAAAAACTTCTCGTAAAATAATTGTTGCCCGATGATGAATACTGCTAAAGGATGGTTAAACGGCGATGATTTTGATGATGATGAAGAATTCGAGAGCCTTGAGGGACAGCCTTTATTTGAGCACTATCATTTTACGGTGGACAAGGGGCAAAGCGCCATGCGGCTCGACCGTTTTTTGGCAGTGCGCCTCGAAAATACCTCACGCAGCCGTGTGCAACAAGCTGCAGCTTCCGACTATGTTTTAGTGAACGGATTGGTTGCTCGTTCCAACTATATGATTAAACCCTTAGACGAAATTAGCATCGTATTGCCTTTCCTTCGTCGTGGTATTGAACTCTTGCCCGAAGATATACCGCTTGATATAGTGTATGAGGACGACGACCTTATGGTGATTAATAAACCGGCAGGAATGGTGGTGCATCCCGGCCACGGAAATTATACAGGGACATTGATGAATGCTTTGAAATATTATTTAAAAGATATGCCCGAACAAGAAGCCATATTGGTGCATCGTATTGATAAAAATACCTCTGGCCTATTGTTAGCAGCGAAAAATGAACAAACGCATGCAGGCCTTGCACAGCAGTTCTTTGAACATACTACTAAACGTGTGTATGTGGCATTGGCTTGGGGAAATGTAGAGGAAGAAGAAGGTACTGTTGATGCGCCTATTGCGCGTAACCCTAAGGACAGGCTTTGTTTTACTATTGTTCCCGAAGAAAAAGGAGGAAAAAGGGCAGTGACCCACTATAAGGTGATAGAACGCTTTGGCTATGTAACACTCATCGAGTGCCGCCTCGAAACTGGCCGTACACATCAGATTCGCGTACACATGGATTCCATAGGGCACCCCTTGTTTAACGACGACCGCTACGGCGGTAGTAAGATTCTGAAAGGTGTGATTTTTTCAAAATATCGTCGTTTTGTTGATAACTGTTTCTCTATAATGCCACGACATGCCTTGCATGCGCGTTTATTGGGCTTCGTTCACCCGACCACTCAGAAAGAAATGCTATTTGAACAAGCCCCGCCCGAAGATTTTACAAAAGTATTGGGAAAGTGGAAGTCATATACAATGAATAGTGAATAATGATTAATGAATGGTGAAAAGTAGTGTGTCATACTGACGAAAGTCAGTATCTCATGTAAACGAAGAGATTCTAAAACAAGTTCAGAGTGACATATGGGTTCACAAATCGCTTCACGCTTTACGTCTAACGCTTCACGACAAATAAATTATATATGAAAAAGAATATAGCAGTAATATATGGTGGAAATTCTTCGGAGTTTGAAGTGTCAGTGAACAGCGGCCGGCAAGTGGCTGCCAATATCGACAGCACGCGCTACCGGATATATGAGGTGCTGCTAATGGGTAATAGCTGGGCTGTACAATTCTCCGAAAATATTGCCGTGGAGGTAAATAAGTCGGACTTTAGTTTTGTCTCTCCTCAGGGCGAAAGAGTGGAATTCGATGCGGCTTTCATTATTATCCACGGTACGCCGGGCGAGGATGGGCTGTTGCAATCGTATTTTACTATGCTGGATATTCCTTATACCTCAAGCAACGCCTTTGTTTCTACATTGACATTTAACAAGTACGCTACCAAATGTTTTTTACGCGATACCGGTGTTAAATTAGCCAAAGATGTATATATCAAGAAAGGTGATAAAATAGAGCCGGAAGAATTAGTAAGGCGAATAGGCTTGCCTATGTTTATCAAACCTAATGCCAGTGGAAGCAGTTACGGTATATCCAAGGTCAAAGATATAAAAGAAATTAAAAAGGCTTTGGATATAGCTTTTTCTGAAAGTGATGCTGTGCTGGCCGAAGAATATATCTCCGGCCGCGAGTTGCAGCAGGGCGTATTCAAAACTGCTAAACAAAGTATCAACTTACCGATTACAGAAATTATTTCGGAAAATGAATTTTTTGATTATGAGGCCAAGTATGAGGGAAAGAGCAAAGAAATTACTCCTGCCGATATTCCGGCAGAATTAGCCGGAAGGATGATCCGCTTGTCTTCGTTAATTTATGAGCATTTAGGCTGTTACGGTATTGTGCGTATTGACTACATAGTACACAACGATGAAATTTATTTCCTCGAAATTAATACAGTGCCGGGCATGAGCGAACAAAGTATTGTGCCGCAACAATTGCAAACAATAGGAATGACACTTCCTGAAGCCTTTACCTTACTTCTGGAAGACACTTTGTCACGTCGATGACTGTTGATGACATATTCCGCGAAGCAAGGCAACAATGCCGGTTTTTATACTCAGAACAGGAAATTAATGCTATGGTGCGCGTGTTGTTGCAACACTACACAGGCCTAACTATCGCTCGAATATATGCTGAGCCTCACCAACTGCTGCCTACTGCCTACTGCCTACTGCTTACTGATGCCATAAACCAACTATCTACCGGCCGTCCCTTGCAGTATGTAATAGGAAAAGCCGAATTTTGCGGAATAACCTTTGAAGTCAATGAGCAAGTTTTAATTCCCCGTCCCGAAACCGAAGAATTAGTACGTTGGGCAGTGGAAGAATTACAAGCATATACGGCGCCGGTTGTACTTGACTTGTGCACCGGTAGCGGCTGCATTGCAATAGCAATAGCCAAACAATGCCCCACAGCAAAAGTATTGGCTTGTGATATTTCCACCGAAGCTCTGGCAGTCGCCCAACGCAACGCTGCAAAAAATAAAGTTGCTATCAACTTCTTCCATGCAGATATATTAAATAATTCAAAATTCAAAATTCAAAATTTAAAACTCGAAACTCGAAACTCGAAATTCATAATCCTCTCCAACCCACCATACATCTGCAATTCCGAAAAAGCAATGATGCATCAAAATGTGCTTGGTCACGAACCGCACGAGGCTTTGTTTGTATCAGATGTTGATCCTTTGATGTTTTATCGCGCCATTGCTGCTATTGCCCGGCAATGTATAGTGTCCGACGGCTTTGTGATGGTGGAGATAAATGAAACATTAGCAGCCGACACTATGCAGGTTCTTCGCGATGCCGGCTTCTCTTCTATAATGCTGCGGCAAGATATCAATGGCAAGGACCGGATGATACTTTGTCGTTAAATTCATGATTTATTCTGCCAATTCATAGTCTAGAATACTATTAGCCGGAGCTATTTGCACATTTTCAACCCTTCCGTTTGAATTTAGTAGCACCGCCATTACTGTCAGTTTGTCTATGTCGGAAAAACTGAGAGAGGAAACTGGGAAAGACATTTCATAGACACTACCGGCTACCGATTGATCAGTAGGTATGTTTTCCCCTAATATGCTTGAGCTTACTACTCCTCTTGCAACGTGTTTGTGATTAAAATTAACGATAGGATTAGCGCCTCCATATAAAGTTCCATAACCATTTGCTTGATTAGCTTTTAAATCGTCTTCAAGGATATATACCACACATCTCGCATTCGGAAGATTTTCTTTAAATGAAAAATATATTGTAACAGATCCGCTATCGGAGGTGTTTAAGGTTGAAGAAATAGCTATGCCATACTTGCAATTTTCCTTAATCAAACTTATCGGATGGGTTATATTTGTGTGTTCGGGGTAGCTCCATTCAACACTACGGTTTAAAAGAGCTGTAGGATATCCTTCAAACGCGATTCCTATTAAGCTTGGGAATGCATTTTCCAATGTTTCTCCGGCCGATAGATTCCAAGGGTCGTAATAAGAACCGCTCGGATTTCCTCTGTGAATGGCAGCTACTAACACTTTATCGGTTTGGAGTTCTACCTGTTCAATGGCCCACAATATTCTTGTACAGAATGGACACCAAATTCCGGTAAAATCTTCTACAAGTACTTTGTTGATATAAATGGATGAATTCGGATTCGGAGTAGGATTTTCTACTACCTCAATATTTATAGTATTGCTTGTTATATTATTATGTTTTGCATGCACAGAGTATGTTCCACTTATAGAAGTACTATATATGTTTTTTGTTATCTTGTTGTTATTTACATAAAACTCAGCAGTGGACGATGCGGCAGCCCGTCAATGTCTATGGCATAGATCGGCAGTTATATATTATATTGGTACAAATCACCAAGAATCATATAAATGAGGAGAAATACATGGAAACACAGAAAGGCCCCAAGGCTCCGCCTATAGCAGG
>JAIRUB010000103.1 GCA_031254635.1 Prevotellaceae bacterium
ATAACGAGTTGCCAGTACCTGAAAAATAAAATATCATTATTAAAGCGGTAAATTATATTTTTGCTAAGGCCTGTTCCAAATCGGTCTTAATATCTTCAACATCTTCGATACCGGCGGCAAAGCGCACCAAGCCGTCTGTTATTCCGCAGGCTTCGCGGGCTGCCTTGTCCATCTTCGAGTGTGTCATTGAGGCAGGATGGGAAATCAAGGACTCTACTCCACCTAAAGAAACGGCTAAGAGTACAAGTTTTACATTATCCATCAGTATTTTTCCGGCTTGCAGGCCGCCTTTAAGGCCAAAACTGATTAACGAGCCGGGGCCTTCCATTTGTGTACGCCCTAATTCATATTGCGGATGCGAGGGCAATCCGGGATAAGTAACCCAATCGATTTTAGGATGTTTTTCTAACCATTCGGCCAAGATTTTTGCATTTTCCTGCTGCTTCAACACACGAATTGACAAGGTTTTTAATCCACGAATAACCAAATAAGCCTGACTCGGATCCATGTTACAGCCCATATTCACCATCGCCGGACGCAGCATTGCGTCTAACTCTTTTGTTTTACTTACGATAACGCCTGCCACCACATCGGCGTGGCCGTTGATGAATTTCGTCATGGAATGAATAACCACATCAGCACCCAAATTGAGCGGACGTTGTAATATGGGGCTGCAAAAAGTGTTATCGACCACTACCGGAATGTTGTGTTTGTGTGCCAGTTCGCAGACTGCTTTTATATCGGTAACAGCCATCGTGGGATTAGTCGGGGTTTCGATGAAAAGCATTTTGGTATTTGGACGAATAGCCTTTTCTATATGCTTTATTTTAGAGGTATTGACATAAGTTGATTGTACGCCGAACTTAGCCCAGTATTTTTCCATCACTACGCGTGAGGGGCCATACACAGCATCGGTTGACACTATATGGCCGTCGTTTTGTAGGAAGGCCATATACACTGTATTTACGGCTGCCATGCCGCTACTTACGGCAATTGCTTTTGCTCCGTTTTCAAGCTGCGCCAACACTGTTTCCAATGCGGAAATTGTAGGATTCCCTATACGTGTATAGATAAATCCCGGATCCTTGCCGGCAAAGCAGGCTGCGCCATGTTCAGCATTTTTGAATTTGAATGTTGATGATTGATAAATGGGCGTTGTTGCCGCTCCATAGTTATCATTTACTTCCGTTCCGTGAATTAGTAGTGTATCGCGGTTACAGTCTTTAGATTCCATCACTTCATTGAGGTTTACTCATATTGCGCCAGCAATTCTTTCACTTGATTAGCTTCGAGGCGGCCGTGTACCTTGTCGCCGATTAAGACTACCGGGGCCAAGCCACAGGCGCCCACGCAGCGTAGGCAATCTAAAGAGAACTTACCGTCGGGGGTTACTTCGCCTACCTTAATATCCAATGCTTTCTTAAACTCATCAACCACATCTTCGGCGCCGCGCACGTAGCATGCCGTACCGAGGCAAATAGAGATGGGAAATTTCCCCTTAGGCTTCATGGTAAAGAAAGTATAGAACGACACTACGCCATATACCTGTGCCGCCGAAATATTCAGTTCCGCAGCAATTAACCGTTGTACGCTTTCAGGCAAATAACCGAAAGTTTCCTGCGTTTTATGCAATACATTAATTAATTCACCTTCGGCGTTGTTAAACGACCGGCAAATTTCCTTTATTTTATCAATCTGACAGCTTTGTAATTCTTCCATAATCTTTGTATCGTTTAACTATTTATTTTTTCTCGAAATAATGGGTATGTAATAAGTGATGCGATTTTTCGCTTAGTGGCTTACCCAAAAATTCTTCATACAATTTTATAATGTAAGGATTTTCGTGTGACTTACGGATGGTTTTTTGTGCATCTTCACGATAAATAGCATCAAAACGTTCCTTAATAATTGACGAGTCGCCCTGATGCAAGGGTTGTCCTGCACCACCGATACAGCCTCCGGGACAGGCCATAATTTCAATAGCATGCAGATTATATAAACCAGAACGAATACCATCTAACAACTTACGGGCATTGCCAAGTTTGTGGGCAATACCAATATGAATGGGCGTACCGTTAAAGTCAACAGTAGCTGTGCGAATACCTTCCAAACCGCGAAGTTCTTCAAAGTCGATACGCGGGCATTTATTACCGGTAAACAATTCGTAAGCCGTACGGACAGCCGCCTCAATCACTCCGCCGGTAGCGCCGAAAATTACACCCGCGCCGGTTGATTCTCCGAGAGGATGGTCAAATTCTTCATCGGGTAAGGCTGCAAAGTTAATATTCGCTTCACGCATCAGGTGCGCCAATTCACGGGTTGATATAGCATAGTCCACGTCGGGATTTCCGTTAACCTTAAACTCGTCGCGCTGGCATTCATATTTTTTCGCCAGGCAAGGCATTACCGACACTACCACCATATCCTCACGTTTAATGCCTAATTTGTCGGCCAAATAAGTTTTAGCTATAGAGCCGAACATTTGTTGGGGTGAGCGTGCAGTAGAAGGCACATCAAGCATATCGGGATAATTATATTCGAAAAAATTTACCCAGGCAGGACAGCAAGAAGTAAGAATAGGCAATTTCACGCTCTTGTCGCCGGCAACGTATCGTGTCAGGCGGTCGAGTAATTCCGAGCCTTCTTCCATAATGGTAAGGTCGGCGGCGAAATCGGTATCAAACACATATTTAAAATCCATTTCCCGAAGGGCGGCCACCATTTTTCCGGTAACGATTGATCCGGGAGGCATATCAAACTCTTCGCCAAGCGCCACACGCACAGCAGGAGCTGTTTGCACCACCACAGTTTTAGTTTTGTCGGTCAAAGCGCGAATCAAACGCTGTACCTGATCCACTTCGGTTAAAGCGCCGGTGGGGCAAATAGCTACGCACTGGCCACAGAAAGTACAAGGCGAATGTTTTAGGTCTTGCTCAAATGCAGGCGCCACAACCGACATAAAGCCACGATTTACAGCACTGAGTGCACCTACTGTTTGCACCTTGTTACAAATCATTTCGCATCGACGGCACATCACGCACTTGTCCATATCGCGAATAATAGAAGGCGATTGGTCTTTACGGTAGGTTGACATTTCGGCATTTTCTACCGAATGAATTCTACGAATACCTAACTGAAAAGCTAAGGTCTGCAATTCGCACCGACCTGCTTTCGGGCAAATCAAACAGTCTTTCGGATGGTCGGAAAGTATTAGTTCGAGTACGGTCTTGCGGGCGTTCAATACACGCGGGCTATTGGTTTTAATTACCATACCTTCGGTACATACGGTTGAGCATGAAGGGGCGAGATTACGGCGTCCCTCTTGCTCTACTACACAAATACGGCAACCGCCGGGTTTGTTTTCTATATTCAGCAATTCGAGGTTCATGTAGCAAAGCGTAGGGATATGAATGCCCGCTTGCTTAGCTGCCTGGTGAACGGTAGTACCTTTAGTAACGATTACTCGTTTATTATCAATAGTAAGTTTGATGGTCTCCATACACTATATTTTCGTTGAAGGGATAATTATTGCACTAAATTTACATTTTTCCATACAAGCGCCGCAGCGGATACATTTGATTTGGTCAATCAAGTGAGCCTGACGTTTTTCGCCGGAAATAGCCTCTGAGGGACATACTTTGGAACAAGCGGTACAGCCCACGCACTTTTCTGAAAGGATAAAGTATTGGCGTAATGCCTTACACTGTCCTGATGGGCAATGTTGGTCGTGTATGTGGGCAGCATATTCGTCGGCAAAATTTTCCATGGTCGATAACACCGGATTTGGCGATGTTTGTCCTAAGCCGCACAAGGCAGTATCCTTAATAACTACACTCATATTGCGTAATTGTTCAAGGTCTTCTTCTGTTCCTTTTCCGTTGGTAATTTTGTTTAACAATTCATACAAGCGTTTATTCCCTACACGGCAGGGGGCGCATTTACCGCATGATTCTTCTACTGTAAAGTCGAGGTAAAATTTAGCTACCGACACCATACAGTCGTTTTCGTCCATTACAATCATACCGCCGGAGCCCATCATAGAGCCTACTGCCAGCAAGTTGTCGAAGTCGATGGGAGTATCCAAGTCTTTTTCTGTCAAACAGCCGCCTGATGGGCCGCCAGTTTGCACAGCTTTGAACTTCTTTCCGTCTTTAATACCGCCGCCAATTTCATAAATCACCTCGCGCAGGGTAATTCCCATGGGCACTTCAATTAAGCCTACGTTATTAATTTTTCCGGCAAGGGCAAATACTTTAGTACCTTTCGACTTGGCTGTGCCTATAGATAAAAACCACTCGGCGCCGCGAAGGTAAATAGCCGGAATATTGGCAAAGGTTTCTACGTTATTTACGTTGGTAGGCTTGCCTAAATATCCTGATTCGGCAGGGAATGGCGGTTTCACGGTAGGCTCGCCACGTTGTCCTTCCATGGAATGGATAAGGGCGGTTTCTTCACCGCACACGAAAGCGCCTGCGCCGTAACGCAATTCTATATCGAAACTGTGCTTGCTACCAAGAATGCTATTACCCAGCAAGCCATAGTCGCGGGCTTGATTGAGAGCAATCTTCAAACGTTGAATAGCCAAGGGGTATTCTGCACGAATGTAAACCATACCTTTGGTAGCACCGATACAATAGCCGCAAATTGCCATTGCTTCTATAACAGAATGTGGGTCGCCTTCGAGAATCGAACGGTCCATAAATGCACCCGGATCGCCTTCGTCGGCATTACATACCACATATTTTTGGCCGGCTTTATTTTTATGGGCGAGTTCCCATTTCAGGCCTGTAGGAAAGCCGCCGCCGCCGCGTCCACGCAAGCCCGATTTTTTTAGCAAATCAATGGCTGCTTCGGGTGTCATTTCTTCCAACACTTTAGCCAATGCGGCATAGCCGTCGCGGGCAATGTATTCGTCGATATTTTCCGGATCGATAAAGCCGCAGTTACGCAAAGCAATACGGATTTGTTTTTGGTAGAACTCCATGTGCTTGGAATCACTAACAACGGTTTGCTGCTTGGGATCTTTGTACAGCAGACGTTCCACCTTACGGCCTTTCAGCACGTGCTCGGCTATGATTCCCTCTGCATCGGAAGGTTTAACACTGGTGTAAAAAGTGTTGTCGGGCAGCACTTTTACAATAGGGCCTTGTTCACAGAAGCCGAAACAGCCTGTTTGCACTACCTGTGCATCGCCGTCTAATCCTTTTTCCTGTAGTACTTTTTTTAGATTTTCAACAATCAAGTCACTTTCCGACGATCGGCACCCTGTGCCGCCGCAGACTAATAAGTGCATTTTGTAGCGAGACATACAATATCTATTATTTATTAATTATTATTTTTATTGTAAAGCGATTTATGAGTTAAAAGTTAAAAAGTTATTGAATTATTATTTTTTTAATCTTTAAATTCTTAAATTGGCTTTTTACCTTTCACCCTTCACCTTGTACCCTTTACCTATTACACTGTTTGATAGTTCACAGGGATGATGCCTTCCAGCAGTTCGCCCTGTTTGATATATTTATCAACGATAGCCACAGCCTTTTCAACGTCCACATGGCCGTACACGATAGGTTCTTCGCCCGGCTTGCGTATTTCCACGGTAGGTTCGGCATGGCAGTAACCCATACAACCTGTTTGCGTAACAATAGCATCAAGTTTGTCCTGTGCAATTTTTTCGATAAACGCATTCATCACTTCTCGTGCACCGGAAGCAATACCGCAAGTGGCCATCGCTACCTTAATCTGTACGTGACGCTCAGGATTATCGCTTTTTTCACGTAAATCAAGCCGATTTTCCACATCCTGCTTGATTTTTCTTAAATCACTTAATGATTTTATCTTATTCATATTTTTTGAGTATAAAATTAATTGTTAAAGGTAGATACTTTTTTTAAAATATGCAAATTTTTATTGTTCCTTATCAGATTTTCAAGGCTTTCATGTTTTCCTCAATCATTTCTTCTAAATACTTGATAATAGTAGGTTCATTTAATGGAGTGCCTTCTAAAGCTTCTTTAACTTCCTTAGTATCAAAAATATACTCTTCTTTGTTATAACGGTAAGTATAAATAAAGTCAATATCAGGGTTGGCCGACACTAATAAGATAATGGCATTGGGTATGTTACCTATGGGCAAACGGTCGATATGGCTATAGCCGAACATTGCGGTAGTGGTAGTTCCCACACCTAAGGCAGAAGTCATAATAAGCTGTCCTCCACTTGTTTCAGCGCTCTGTTTAAAAAGAGGGATGCCTAAGCCCACCTTGCGGGTAGTGCGCGAGGTAAAATAGGGGTCGGTTACTTTAGCTACCTGCTCTGCAGCCATACCCCTTCCGTTATCTGAAACACTTAGGGTAAGGGAGTCGTTCAGCGGTTGTTCGTCCAATAAAATGGTAATCAAAGAAGCTCCTGCGCTAATGGAGTTCTGTACGATGTCTAAGAGGTGTAGGGCGAGGTCGTTCATGAGTTGAGAATTGAGAGTTATGTTTGTTGTTTTTGATTATTTGTTATTCAATTGTTATTCATCGGAATATAATCTTGTTAATCTTATAAATTTTGTAAAAATCATGGTTCAGACATTCATTTTCAATTTTCAATTTTCAATTCCTTCGCTCGCCACAGCATCAGTAGGGCTAAGCCGGCAGCCAGCACATCGGAGATAGACATTGCTGCCCACACACCAGTTACTCCCCAGGGGATAGAAGATAAATAAAGTGCGGGAGCGAGGAAAATAAGCTGTCGCGATAAACTAAGGATAATAGCATTTTTCACCTTTCCTATAGCTTGGAAGAACTGTCCGGTAACAATCTGAAAACCGATAATGGCAAAGGCTACAAAACTGATACGGATGGCAGGGATGGCTATCCCCAGCATAGTTGGGTCGCTCGTAAATGCCCGCGCCATCAGCCAAGGAATTAACATCGCCATGGCAAAACCAATGCCGGTAACTATAGAAGCATATTTCACCGTTAGTAAATAAGTATCTTTCACCCTTTTCTTCCGGCCAGCCCCGTAGTTATAGCCCACAATCGGTTGCATTCCCTGACAGAATCCGAAAACAATCATTACAACCATCATACCGTAAGCGCAGATAATACCGTAAACACCTACGGCCAAATCGCCTCCGTGCTCCACAGCCAAGTCACCGCCATGTTTTACCAACAATTGATTAATTTCGATATTGATACCGGCGCCCACTGCATTTATCAGGAAAGGCGACATCCCGATAGCTAAAATGCTCCATATAATTTCTTTTTTTAGTCGAAATGCATACCGGCGATAACGCAGGTAGGAGTCAGGCCTAAAGAAGTGCCATTGCCCGTATATAGCGCTGGTACCCATAGCAATTACTGTAGCGATGCCGGCTCCGCGAATACCCATATCGAGCCAGAAAATAAAAATAGGATCAATCAGCGTGTTCAGTATTGCACCAAGCAAAATCACCTGCATTGATTTCGCGGGGTATCCTGTAGAACGCATCATTCCGGCTGCACCGAAACTCAAAGAAGTAAAGATACTTCCCGGCACAACATAGATTAAATAATCTTTGGCATAAGGAATCGTTTGTTCGGTGCCTCCAAAGAGTTCCAACAAGGGTGTTAAGAAAATCATGGACAAAACAATTATGCTGCCGGAAATGCACAACAGCATGATTAAGCTATGGGCTAAAATATTTTCCGCCCAGCGCAGGTCTTTCATTCCTAATACAATAGATACCCGTGTAGCCGCGCCAACGCCCACCAAAGTACCGAAGGCCTGCAACAATACCAATAAGGGAAAGGTAATAGCTAAACCTGAAATGGCCATAGCACCAACTCCTCCTCCCATGTGCCCAAGGTACATGCGGTCAACTATATTGTACAAGGCCACAACCGATGAACTGATTATGGCCGGAATCGCATAACGCCACAGCAAGACGCTGACCTTCTCTGTTTCCAATTCCCGCGGCGTTCCTTTCTCTACTCGCTCCATGATGGTACAAAGATAGGAAAAATAATGATTAATGAAGGAGGTGGGGCGATAATCAATTTAAAGATTTAAATTTTAAATAGCCATTTTTCCACTTTACGACTGTCCTAAAAACAGGGGATACCTCAGATTATACACAGAAACTAATAAATTCAATCTAAATATAAAAACTCCCGCCTCAATATAATAATCGAAGCGGGAATCATGGTTTATACTTTCTGCAAGTCAATTCTTACTTCATGCAAGCTTCTAGAAATGCGTCAATATTAGGATCGGAGGGGCGGAGGGCGCCGATATCAATAATCCTTCCTTTTTTATCGAAAACCATAAAGCGGGGAATGGCTTGAATATTGTATTCCTTGGCAAAGGTAGAATTAAAATTGTCGGGAATAATAAACTGCCGCCAAGTGGGCTTATCATGGTCTAATTGAGCGTGCCAATTATCTAACTTATGGTCTAAAGAGATACTTATAAACTCAATATTGGGATTTCCCTTGTATTTTTCCACTAATTTTTCAACGTAAGGGATTTCTTGCTTGCAGGGGCCGCACCAACTTGCCCAGAAGTCGATATACACAACCTTACCCTTACCTACAACTTCAAGAAAACGTACGGTGTTCCCTTTCACATCTTTCATTTCAAAGTCGGAGGCGGGCGCACCCTTTGCTAATTTTACTAATTGATTATAGGTAATGCTGAACTTTTCAATAGCTTCCGTATCCGTAGAGGTTTGCTTATACTGTTCAAAAGTTGCTGCTAAATCTTTAGAGCCTACCGTCAATTCGATTTGCATAATTTTGTTAGACAGTTCATTGATTACTTCCTGATTATCAACCATTGTTTTCATCAACTTCATTCTGTTTGCCGAAAATTTTTCTGTATTTTTGTTTACCTCAAGATGCCAGCGGATCACCATATCGGTTATTTGAAGATTAGCAGGGTTGTTCAAGTCGATCGATTGTACGAAGGCTACAAAATCGGCATCGGCGTCCATTGG
>JAIRUB010000121.1 GCA_031254635.1 Prevotellaceae bacterium
CTGATGTTTTTTTTAATACTAATCGCGCCGCCAAACCCTAAAGAATAGGAATTGACAGAAAAATTCATATCAGATTGATAATCATCGGTTACTCCCTGCCGCGTGATTTGTGCGCCGCAGCTAACTAAGAACATTTTATTAATACGATATTCTACCCCTGCCAAATATTCATTAACACCTCCATTAATAAACTTTTGCTTGTCATTAGCCATTTTGGCGTCTGAATCGAAGAAGTGATGATAGCCCGCGGAAACTACTAATTTTGAAAATAAGTTGTATTGTGCACCGACAGTTAACAAGGCTGGAATATCATAGGGAGTAATTGCTCCATCGTCATAATCAGCCACGCCTGTAGTATTGGTAGTCGTCTTATTTTTTACTTCCAAAGCGGTTTTAAATTCATATTTTGCGCCAACATTCAGTCCCATAAAATTGAAATTCAAACCAATAATCGGAGCTATTCCGGACCCCGATTGACTGCAGTCTAATTTTTTTTCTCCGGCTAAAGCATCTACCAATCCGGCTAATTGTGGATTGGAACTAAGAGCCGAAACAACTGTAGCAACAGGAGTTAAATTACCACTCATACCTAATTTGGTATTCCTGATATGCCCTTCGTAACCATTGCTCACATGGTTATAACGAGCACCTAAATAAGCAGAAAAATATTTGACTATTGTATACGTTACACCAACTTGAGTACCAATAATCATGGAGGAACCTTTCAACTGGCTTTCCAAATCATAACCGCCAAAACCCATAGTTGATAAAGCCGGTATTCCGCTCAAAAAAGCCGGAGTAATAGCCACTGCCGATTCAAAAGAAGGCAAACCCATACTGTAATCTAAGGTTCCGCCGCCGCCAACAGCGCCAATATTCGCCGAGAACACCCATTTTTTGAATTTATAGGCAGCTTGTAAATTTGGTATAATCCAAGCTGTAATCTTTCCTTCAAATTTTTTTATAGCCTTTCCGCCCATACCTGCAAAAGGAGCAAATTCAGCAGTAATAGTGCGGGTTTGAAAGGCGCTCTGATTGTTCAAGGAAATAAAGAATCCATCTCCCTTTAAAAAAGCTAAACCAGCCGGATTGGTATAAGCCGCATCAATTTCTATTGACGCTCCACGGGCCAGATTACGCAAAAAGGTAACATTCTGATTCGTATTGGTTAATAAACCACCGGCAAAAACAGAACTTGAAAAACCTAATAAAGCTAAAGTACTGAAGAATAGTTTTCTTTTCATAATTGTTAGTTTAAAATTCGAGGCAAAGGTAAAAAATAATTTCAAACGAAACTATTTAAGTTGAAACATTTTTTCATTGCTTCATTTTTATTGCTTAATTTTGCAAGATGAACCGTAATGAAATCATAGAAAAATTATCACTTTTCGAACCAGCCTCATTAACAGCTCTTTATGCTGAAGCCAATGCACTAAAGACTTCTGTTATTGGGAGTAAAGTGTATTTGCGGGGATTAGTCGAATTTTCGAATATCTGTAGCAAGAATTGTTATTATTGCGGCATTCGTTGTGAAAATAAAGCAGTTGTCCGCTACGAATTGAGTGATGAAGAGGTAATAAGAGCTGTTGAATTTGCATGGAAAAACCGCTATGGTTCAGTAGTATTACAGTCGGGCGAGCAGCAATCAGCCCATTTTGCCAAGCGCATTACCCGTTTATTGCACGAAATAAAGATATATACCAACAATGAAGTGGGTATAACCCTTTCGTGCGGGGAACAAACTTCTGAAACTTATAAGGAATGGTTTAAGGCAGGCGCACACCGCTATTTATTGCGAATTGAAACCTCGAACAGAAAACTTTATTATAAACTTCACCCTAACGACGAAAAACATTCGTTTGATACCCGTTTAGACGCTATCCGACGGCTACGCGCTGAGGGCTATCAAGTAGGAACAGGGGTAATGATTGGCTTGCCTTTCCAAACCATTGAACATTTAGCCGACGATTTATTGTTTTTTCAATCAATGAATGTAGATATGGTGGGGATGGGGCCTTATTTGGAGCATAGTCAAACGACTTTGTATCAATACCGTAAATTTTTGCTGCCACCGGAAAAGCGGCTGGAGTTAGCGCTAAAAATGGTGGCTACCTTGCGCTTGCTCATGCCCGATATTAACATCGCAGCCACTACTGCCTTACAGGTATTGCATCCCGAAGGCCGCGAGATGGCGGTATTGGCCGGAGCGAACATTATTATGCCGAATATGACACTACCAGAATTTCGCCATAACTACCTAATATATGAGCATAAACCTGGCGTTAACGACGATGCTGCTTTAAGTAAATCTAAATTAGAAGAAAATTTGCAAAATGCCGGTATAACCATCGGCTACGGCGAGTGGGGTGACTCACAGCACTTCTCTCATAAATCGTTAGACGTGAGGTGTCAAGCGAGTTATGAATTATGATTGTTGATTTGTTTCGTGTTTCAGATTTAATGTTCCAACAACCTAACGTCATTGTGGATTGACTTGCAATCTTCTGTGAATGAGGAGATGCTGAATCAAGTTCAGCATGACGTACACCCTTCACCTTTTACCTTGTACCTTTTCACCCTTTACCTTTCTCTTTCTTTTATTCGCCCAATTATCTTAGAATTAGTAAGTTCCCTATATGCATCTTTTCCAATCCAACGGGCTGTTTTATCTGCCGATTGTGATAGCCGTTCAGCTAATTTTAACGCTTTCAGGTGCAGGTTGAGGTTGCGTTTTCCTATGCCCCTTAGCGCCCAGTTTACTGCCTTGCGTACAAAATTCCGCTCATCGGTAGCATATTGCTCTATAAGTTTAAGTAAATCGATGAATATTTTGTCAATCTGTATTTTATCACCAACGGCAAGGGTGGCTATCAGGCTGAAAGCCGTGCGCCGCACAAACTCTTCCTCCGAAGGAGCATATTCATAAATCTTGTCATAAGCATAGGGCAATTCGCGGAAAATATTAACACAACATTGATCGCAGGTATCCCACGAGTCAAAGTCTTTTACCCATTTGTCCATCAGTTTTGGGGTGAATTTGTGCTTATCGGCAATCATAGAGGCTATTAGCTGAGCTTCGTGCCAGCCTGTTTTCCACAGGGCTTCGGCCAAAGGCTGGTTTTTCTTGTAGGCTTTGGCCATTTTTCGCAGAAGTACCACCGAAACACCAAAGGCATCCTTTTCCGTTACCCTGATACCAAAGCGTGCCATGCCTACAATATTCTTATTATTACGCATTTGCTCAAATTTACTCAATATATCATCTATCTCTTTCATAGTTAAAAATATTCCAACAATCCAACGTCATTGCTTCGATTTGCTTCGCAAATCGAAGCAACCTTACCACTTGATTACTACCCACAACGCCACGTTAGTATTTATATTTTCCCCATAGCTTCCGTAACATTTCTCTTATGCTATTCTCTTTTTGGTTATCACCGGGATTATATAAAGCTGTACTTGCAATTTCTTCAGGAAGGTATTCCATGTCCACAAAATTATCCTTGAAACTATGGGCATATTTATAATCTTTATGATAACCAAGCTCTTTCATCAATTTAGTAGGGGCATTGCGCAAATGCAGGGGAACAGGCAAATCGCCTGTTTTCGCTACCAGCGCGGCGGCGTTTTCAATA
Source organism: Prevotellaceae bacterium (assembly GCA_031254635.1). Taxonomy (GTDB): domain Bacteria; phylum Bacteroidota; class Bacteroidia; order Bacteroidales; family UBA932; genus UBA932. The sequence continues at coordinate 3,636 of JAIRUB010000121.1, forward strand.
GCCATATAACCGGCATTGCTTTTAGGCGAGGTAGCAAGATATACTGCCGTCTGCGATAATATGATACGTGCTTCAGGCATACCTATTTTATGCACGGCGTCGAAGCAGGAATTAGCCATCAGCAGGGCATTAGGATTAGCTAATCCTATATCTTCGGAAGCTAAAATTACCATTCGTCGGGCAATAAAGAGCGGATCTTCGCCGCCCGCCAGCATACGTGCTAGATAATATACCGCCGCATTGGGGTCGCTGCCGCGCATACTCTTGATAAAGGCTGAGATAATATCGTAGTGCTGCTCACCGTTTTTATCATATAAGGCAATGTTTTCCTGCAAGCAGTTCTTTACAAGCTCGTTGTTTACTATAATAGTATCGTTTTTATCGTAAATCTTTACTAATAAGTCAATTATATTTATAAGTTTACGAGCATCGCCGCCTGAAAAGCGGAAAAGAGCTTCGGTTTCCTGAATATCGAATTGACGGGTTTTAAGGTAGGTATCGTGTTGAAGTATCCGATTCAATAATTCTCTTAAATCATTTAATGTTAACGATTTTAATACATAGACCTGACAACGTGATAGGAGAGGGGATATTACTTCAAAAGAGGGGTTTTCGGTAGTAGCGCCCACTAAAACCACCGTACCATCTTCCACAGCGCCTAAGAGGGAATCTTGTTGCGCCTTGCTGAAACGGTGGATTTCGTCAATAAATAAAATAGGAGCCTTTTGACTGAAAAAACGTTGATTTTTAGCATTTTCAATTACTTCCCGTACATCTTTAACACCGGAACTAACAGCCGATAGTGAGAAGAACTGTCTATCTAAGCGGTTGGCTATAATCCGTGCCAGCGTGGTTTTCCCAACACCCGGAGGCCCCCATAATATGAATGAGGCAATATTTCCCGAATCAATCATGGTGCGCAGGATAGCTCCGGGAGCCACCAAGTGTGTCTGTCCCACATAGCCATCGAAACTGTGCGGACGCATACGTTCGGCGAGAGGAATAGAGGGAATATCGTTGTTTGTTGCCATCTTTAAAATTCATACAAAGATAAGATTATAATGCAGAAGTTCCAAAATAGTAAATATATTTGGTTAACATAATATAAATTGTGTTAAAATATAGAAAGCTTATAAACAAACCTGTTCAAAAAAAAATTAAGAAAATTGTTATTATTTATTAGGAATTATAATTTTTTGCTGTATAATTGCAGAAAATTTTAAAGTGTTTTAATTAATATGCCAACCAAAAAGAAAGTTATAAAACCGGTAAAAAAGGTAACTACTAAACTTCTTGCTAAGAAAGCCACGGTAAAGGTTCTCAAACCGGTAAAGAAAATAATTGTTGTGCGAAAACATGTAGCTAAGCCTACAACTAAATCTGTAGCAAAACCTATAAGAAAAACTATAGCTAAAGTAAGTGTTTCTAAGAAAGTTGTAAGTAAAAAAACTACACCTAAACCTGTTCCGGCCAAGAAGAAAATAATCACTAAAACTACGAAACCGACTCCTAAGACACCTGTAAAAAAAATAACAGCTAAACCTATAGTCAAAAAAGCGTCAAAAAAAACACCTATAAAGACTGCAAAAACAGTAAAAACTATTAAAGTTGTTTCGAAGGCTGCCCAGAAATTGCCCGTAAAAGTTGTTAAAGTTTCTCCAAAACCTGTGTCGAAATCTCTTGTAAAAGTTCCAGTCAAGCCGGCTCCAAAGCCTGTGAAGGCCGCTCATGCAAAAGTACCTGCTAAAAAACAGGCAATAGCCCCTGCCTTACTTCCCAAACTTAATCAGAACTTGCCGAAACGAACTGTTAATGAAGGTGGTAAAAGGCGTTTGATAGTAAGCTATAAAAATCTCACACAAGAACAAATAGACGTTTGGCGCGAAAAATATCCCCGCGGATATTCCGATTATATGTCTGATATCATGCGCTTCGACAAGCCTGATAATTCATTCTTTTACTACGTAATTCTTGATATGGAAGATACTACACTTTTGGTTAAGGTAGATGTTAAGGTGGATTCCGATTATGAAGAAGTGGAAAAAGAAATCTTCGGCGGCGGTCCGGATAATACCAACAACGACAACGACGAGTTTCCCGATACCGGTGATGAGAATAGTGAATTTTCAGATGATGCTGATTCTGAAGAAGAAGAGTAAGGTAAAATATTTTCTCAAAAAATACAGATTAAATTAATTTGTAAATTGAAAAATAAATTCTACCTTTGCAGTCCCAAAATTTAGGGAGCTTAGCTCAGCTGGTTTAGAGCACCTGCCTTACAAGCAGGGGGTCATAGGTTCGATCCCTATAGCTCCCACCCACTCAAGCCGACAATTATCTGTCGGCTTTTTGATTGATCGTTTGTTGTTCGGTTGTTCACTATCTTTCGCGCAAGTGTTCTGCACATCATTAACTACTCTTAACTACCTTTTACCCCAGCCCCTCCTTGGGAGGGGCTGGGGAGATGTGTATTCATTGTTCATTATTCATTATTCATTGAATATCTCTACTGCCCTACCCCAGCTGCCTTTGATATAAGCAATGGCCATACCGTAGTTGGTTACGGGGATATTGGCGTTGATGGCGGCTTGCAGGCGGTTAAACAATTGCTTGCGGGTAATCATACAACCGCCGCACTGTACTACCAAAGCATACTCATTGATGGGGCGCGGCGGCTCCGCTAATCCGGGCACTACATCAAATTCAAGTCGGTGGCCGGTGTATTCTTGCAGCCAACGAGGAATTTTTATACGGCCAATGTCATCGCAAGTGCTATGATGGGAACAGCTTTCCAGAATTAAAATCTTGTCGCCATCCTGCAGTTTAGCAATGTGGGGCGTTCCTTTTAAATAGGCTTCAAAATTACCTTTTTGCCGTGCTAATAAAATGCTAAAACTGGTTAGTAGAATTTTCGGGGCAATTAGTTTATCGACTTTACCGAAGAACTGGCTGTCGGTAATTACCAAAGCCGGAGTTATGCTTGTGCGGCGCATGAAATCTTTGATTTCTGTTTCTTTGAGTACCACTGCTATACAATTATAATCCAATGCTTCGCGGATAGCCTGTACCTGTGGCAGAATCATACGGCCTGCTGGGGCCTCGGAGTCTATCGGGGTAACTAAGAGTACTAAATCGCCGATTTTCACCTTATCGCCGAACAGGGCAGGTTGTTGCCCGAAGCTCTTAGGCACATTTTTTTGTAAGAGCAGCAGCAATGTTTCCAAGTTCTCCCCAGTTTTAGTCGAAAAATCTATAAAATCAACCTTGTAACGTTCGGTTAATTCCGCTGCTACAGATGCATCTGCCGGATGTTCGTCCGATTTATTATGCAGCAGGATAAAGGGTACTTGAAGTTGTTGTAATTGTTCTATTAACTGCAGTTCTTCCTTTGCGAAATGGTTGTTGCAAAAAACGACAATGGCTATGTCAACTTGTTTAAGAGCTTGCAAACTTTTGTTTACCCGCTGCTGTCCCAAATCGCCGGTATCATTGATACCGGCGGTGTCGATAAGCACTACAGGGCCAAGTTCTGGAATTTCTACAGCTTTTTTTACAGGGTCGGTAGTGGTTCCCGGAATGTCGGAAACAATGGACAGATTTTGTC
>JAIRUB010000140.1 GCA_031254635.1 Prevotellaceae bacterium
GGCCGCTTCAATGCTTATAATGTACTGGCTGTGTATGCTACCGCTCAATTGCTCGGCGTTGAATCAACCGAAACCATGCGCCTGATTAGCGCTATGGAGCCTGTGGCCGGCCGCTTTGAATATGTGCGCGGCAAGAATGCCGTTACGGCAGTTATCGACTATGCGCATACCCCCGATGCCTTGCAAAATGTGATTGATACCATCAACGATATTCGCCATGACAATCAGCGCTTGATTACAGTAGTGGGTTGTGGCGGCAACCGTGATAAGGAAAAACGTCCGGTGATGGCACGCATTGCCGCCGACTGCAGTGATACCGCCATTTTCACGGAAGATAATCCCCGCTTTGAAGATCCGGAGGCCATTCTCAACGATATGTATGCAGGGCTGAACTCCGCGCAGCAAGGCAAAAGCCTGCGGATTCGCAACCGGCGCGAAGCAATTAAAACAGCTGTACACTTAGCTAAGCAGGGAGATATTATTTTGATTGCCGGCAAGGGCCATGAAAATTACTACGAAATAAAAGGTGTGCAAACACACTTCGACGATAAAGAAATAGCCAATGAATTATTAAACCCGAATATGTGATTTTTAGTACCTGACTGATATGTTATACTCTTTATTCAAATATCTGCAAAGCCAGTTCGACTTCCCCGGAGCGGGATTGTTGCATTATTTGTCGTTTCGGACGGCAATGGCAATACTTTTCTCTTTAATTATTGCATGGATATTTGGTAAGCACGTCATTTGCCTGCTGCAACGCAAGCAAATCGGCGAGGAAATTCGTAACCTCGGATTAGAAGGGCAGCTTACAAAAAAAGGTACTCCCACTATGGGCGGAGTTATCATTCTCTTATCAATCTTAGTGCCGGTACTGCTTTTCGGCGATTTAAGCAACATATACGTGCGCCTGATGATTATTACAACCTTGTGGATTGGCACCGTTGGTTTCCTCGATGATTACATTAAAGTCTTTCGTAAAAATAAGGCAGGATTGCAAGGCCGTTTTAAAATCGTTGGGCAGGTGGGCCTCGGGCTGATTATAGGGCTTACCATGTATTTTTGCGACGATGTGGTAACCCGTGAACGGGTAGAAAAAAACAACCCTGATGCACATACTGAAATAATAGCCGAAGCGGGAGGGAATAAAGAAATATATTTATCGAGCGATATTAAATCAACCCAAACCACCATTCCTTTTGTGAAGGACAACGAGTTCGACTACAGTTGGCTGTCGCCCGTATCCGGCGAGGCTTCCCAAACCATAGGCTGGATTATTTATGTATTGGTGGTTATCCTGATCGTAGTAGCGGTTTCTAACGGCGCTAACCTCACCGATGGTATGGACGGCCTGCTCTCGGGAATATCGATTATTATTGGTTTGGTGCTATTAGTCTTTGCTTATCTGTCGGGTAATATTATTTATGCCGATTATTTGAATATCATGTATATTCCTAACAGCGGCGAGCTGGTAGTCTTTATGGGGGCCTTTATCGGTGCGTTAATCGGGTTTTTATGGTACAATTCCTATCCTGCACAGGTGTTCATGGGCGATACCGGCAGCTTATCACTGGGTGCAATTATCGCAGTGTTTTGCGTGGTGATTCGGAAAGAACTGATGATTCCTCTTTTATGTGGAATTTTCTTCGTAGAAAGCCTGTCGGTTATGTTGCAGGTAGTCTATTTTAAATATACCAAAAAGAAATATGGCGAGGGCCGGCGCATTTTCAAAATGTCGCCGCTCCACCATCATTTCCAAAAAGGAGCAGGAGAGATTCCCGCCCTGATTCAACGGCCTGCACAGCCGCTTCCCGAATCAAAAATTGTAATTCGTTTTTGGATTGTAACCATTTTATTAGCAGTATTAACCATTGTAACATTGAAAGTGCGGTAGATTATGGAAAGAATTGTAGTACTTGGTGGTGGCGAAAGCGGTGTGGGCGCGGCAATCTTGGCAAAAACCAAAGGCTTTGAGGTGTTTTTATCCGATGCCGGGAAGTTGAGCGACGAGTATGCAAAAACCTTACAGCAATATGATATTCCATTTGAAGAAGGAGCGCATACCGACGATTTGGTGTGCAATGCCGCCGAAGTAATTAAAAGCCCCGGTATCCCTGATACAGCTCCGCTCATCGTAAAATTGCACGAAAAAAATATTCCGGTGATTTCCGAAATTGAATTTGCAGGCCGCTATTGCAAAGCTAAGAAAATATGTGTTACCGGCAGCAATGGAAAAACGACCACTACTTCTATCATTTATTTCTTGATGAAAAATGCAGGACTGAATGTGGGACTGGGCGGCAATATCGGTAAGAGCTACGCTTATCAGGTAGCTACTGAGAATTTTGATTATTATGTATTAGAGATAAGTAGCTTTCAACTCGACGGAATGTTTGACTTCAAAGCCGACATTGCTGTGTTGCTGAACATCACCCCTGACCATCTCGACCGCTACGATTATAAGATGGAAAACTATATAAAATCAAAATTCCGCATCACCCAAAATATGTCGGCCGACGATTGTTTTGTTTTTTGTTTTGATGATGAAGTAACAGTGGAACACCTGAACCACATTGTACTTAAGGCGCAACAATTGCCTTTCTCTCAAACGCAGGAAGTTCCGCAAGGCGCATTCTTGGAAAATGAACATTTGCGCGCCCGCTATCGCAACAGTGATTTCTCTATGCTAATTCAGGAACTTTCGTTGCAGGGGAAACATAATGTATATAACTCTATGGCAGCTGCCGTAACTGCACAGGTGTTGAATATTAAAAATGAAGTGATACGTGAAAGCCTCATGAGTTTCAAAGGAGTTGAGCATCGCTTGGAAACTGTTTTGAAAGTACGTGATGTGTTGTATATCAACGATAGCAAGGCTACCAATGTCAATTCGGCCTGGTATGCCTTAGAAAGTATGAAAACAAAGGTAGTGTGGATTGCCGGCGGAACCGATAAGGGTAATGATTACAGTGAACTTGTTGATTTAGTAAAGAACAAGGTAAAAGCCATTATCTGTATGGGGGTAGATAACAGCAAACTGCATCAGGCTTTCGGAGAGATAGTACCTGTAATGACAGATGCCTACTCCGCCGAAGAAGCGGTGAAAAAAGCGTATGAATTAGCAAGCCCCGGCAATACGGTATTGCTATCGCCAGCCTGCGCCAGCTTCGATTTGTTTAAGAATTATGAAGACCGCGGCTGTCAATTCAAAGAGGCAGTTAGAAATTTATAGAAGGAGAAAATTTTATGTACGCATCTTTGCTTAAAAATATCAAGGGGGACAAAACAATATGGGGAGTCGTATTATTTTTATTCCTGTTTTCATTATTGGTTATTTATTCTTCCACTAATGCTCTTGCTGCGGCAAGAGGTACAACAGCTACTTCTTACCTGATAAAGCAATTCGCATACGTATTTATTGCCTTTGTGGTTATGTACCTTATGCACATTATCCCTATCGGATGGTATCGCAGCTTGTCTATACCCGCATTAGCAATTACTGTTTTACTGATATTGGCAACCTTTTTCTTCGGCGTAAAACTGAACGATGGTACACGCTGGTTTCCGCTACCATTTGGACTTACCTTTCAACCGTCTGATATCGCACGTATAGCAATTATTTTATATACAGCCAAAGTAATGGAGATTTATGACTTGAGTTCTTTTCGCGATTTTGCAAAGAAATTATTGTTGCCGGTGGGTGTTATTTTTCTACTTATTATATGGTCGAGTACATCCACAGCGCTGTTATTGGCCTTTACTTTAGCCGTATTGTTATTTGTAGGAGGAATTAAAATCAGCCATCTCTTGAAAACGGCCGGTATATTAGTCGTTTCCCTGGCCTTTATTCTACTTATAGGAAAAACGACTAATTGGTTTCCTCGTGTAGAAACAGCGACTAATCGTGTGACAACTTTCTTTTCTAAATCGGGCACCAATAAGGGAGATGTTTTTCAGATAACACAGTCGAAAATAGCCGTAGCCAAAGGAGGCTGGGGAGTGGGGCCGGGTAATAGCAATCAACGTTTGATATTGCCGCACCCTTATTCCGATTTTATTTATGCTATTATTATCGAAGAATACGGCGTTGCCGGAGGAGTAGCTGTGATATTGTTGTACCTTATTCTGCTCTTCAGGGCAATAGTTATTGCCCGATCCTGTACACGAGTCTTTCCCATGATTATGGTGCTGGGCTTAGTGTTTATGATTACTTTTCAGGCAATGGTAAATATGGGTGTAGCAGTTGGCATACTTCCCGTAACCGGACAACCCCTGCCCTTATTAAGCCAGGGCGGCAGCTCGCTGATTACTTTCTGCATGGCCTTGGGAATGGTGTTGGCAGTAAGCAGGGCTGCGGAAGAAAGAGACATGAAACAACAATGAACAATGAATAATTCGTGTAAATTCGTGTAATTAGTGGACAAATAAGCAACAAATGTCAAATCATCACCCCATAAACATCATCATCAGCGGTGGCGGTACCGGCGGGCATATTTATCCGGCTGTTTCCATTGCTAATGCCCTGAAGCAGCAATGCCCCGATGCAAATATTCTGTTCGTGGGCGCTGAGGGACGTATGGAAATGGAAAAGGTGCCTGCGGCCGGATATCGCATTGTGGGCTTGCCGGTGGCCGGATTACAACGCAGACTGAGCTGGAAGAATTTATTATTGCCTTGGAAAATTTGGAAGAGCCTGCGCAAAGCCGCCGTTATTATCCGCGAATTTAAACCTGACGTAATAGTGGGCGTTGGAGGCTACGCCAGCGCTCCAATACTATGGACGGCTCAACGCAAGGGTATTCCAACCCTTATTCAGGAACAAAATTCTTACGCCGGCATTACCAATAAAATTTTGGCTAAACGGGCAAAGAAAATTTGTGTAGCCTACGATAATATGGAACGCTTCTTCCCAAAAGATAAGATTATCCTTACAGGTAATCCCATCCGTCAGGATTTGAAACGCGACGATGGAAGTTTGCGTCAGGAAGCAGCTGCTTTCTTCGGCCTTAACCCTGCTAAGAAAACTATTCTGGTAGTAGGCGGAAGCTTGGGCGCAAGAACATTGAATTTAACGATAGATCACGCCTTGCCGAACTTGGCAAAAACCGATGTGCAATGGATTTGGCAAACCGGTAAACTCTATTATGCCCGCGCACAGGAAGCCGTTAAAGATGCTAATGCTGACAATGTAAAAGCCTTCGACTTTATTTACCGTATGGATTATGCCTTCGCCGCCGCCGATGTAGTGGTATCGCGCGCCGGTGCGGGAACTATTTCCGAACTGTGTATGGTAGCTAAACCCTGTTTGTTCGTACCTTCACCCAATGTGTCGGAGGACCACCAAACAAAAAATGCACAAGCTTTGGTTAATAAAAATGCAGCCCTAATGGTAGCCGATGTCAAAGCTTCAACCCAATTAGTAAATAAGGCTTTAGAGTTAGTGCAGAACAATGAATTATTGACTACTTGGCGCAACAATATTGCCGCCTTAGCCAAATCCGACGCCGCTACCACCATCGTCCAAGAAGTACTGAAGTTAGCTAAATACCCTTCACCCTTTACCTTTCACCCTTTACCTTTTACCCTTCACCCTTTATCTGTTTACTTCATCGGCATTGGCGGCATAGGCATGAGCGCTTTGGCACGCTACTACAAACATGCAGGTGCTGAAGTTGCCGGCTACGATCGCACGCCTTCATCACTGACGGCCGAATTGGAAAAAGAAGGTATTGCCGTGCATTATGAAGACAATCTCGCCTTAATTCCCAAAAGCTTTAAACAAGCAGCCGACAAAGCCTTGGTAATATATACGCCGGCTGTTTCCAACGAGCATAGCGAGTTGCAGTTTTTCCGCCAAAACGGTTACCAAGTAATTAAACGCTCCGCCGCTTTAGGACATTTGGCTGCCGATAAAGACACCTTAGCAGTGGCGGGAACGCACGGCAAAACAACAGTAAGTACGCTATTGGCGCATTTGCTAAGGCAATCAGCCGAGGGATGTACTGCCTTCTTGGGAGGTATCGCTAAAAATTATAACAGTAACCTCTTGTGTGCACACACACAAACTTTGGTAGCAGAAGCCGACGAGTTCGACCGCTCTTTCCTTCAACTCTTTCCGAAAATAGCTGTAATTACAGCAGCTGATCCCGATCATTTGGATATTTACGGTACGGCCGATGCGCTAAAACAGGCATTCGTCGATTTTATTCATCAGCTAAAGCCCGACGGAACATTGATTATTAAAGATGGTATAGATTTATCCTTTACATTAACTGCTAATCAAAAATTATATCGTTATTCTTTTGATAAGCCCTGCGACTTTTATGCAAGTAATATCCAACTTCAAAATAACGGATTAATGCAGTTTGATATTCATTATCCCGAAGGAGTTTTAGAGGCTTGTACCTTGGGCATTCCCGGCCGGATAAATGTAGAAAATGCAGTGGCGGCTATAGCAGCGGCTTGGGTTTACGGAGCAGATATGAAACTGATAGAAGCAGCACTGGCAAGCTTTTTAGGTGTGCAACGTCGTTTCGACATACAGTTTAATCAACCGGGTTGCACTTATATCGACGACTATGCCCATCATCCTGAGGAATTGAAAGCAGCGATTACTTCCCTGCGCGAAACCTATCCCGGACGTACGATTACCGGCATCTTCCAGCCGCACTTATACACCCGTACCCGTGATTTCGCAGCCGGATTTGCTGAGAGCTTGAGCCTGCTCGATAAATTAATTCTCTTAGATATTTATCCGGCGCGGGAATTACCGATAGAAGGCGTAAGCAGCCAAATAATTTTTGATAAGGTAAGCATAGCCGATAAACGTTTATGCGCTAAAACAGAGCTACTTCCTTTGTTAGAGAAAGAACCCGTGGATGTGTTGGCAACCTTTGGCGCAGGCGATATCGACCGCTTCGTACCTCAGATAAAAAAAGTATTAATAAATCATAAATCATAAATGCCTTGGAAAATCATCATATTGACAACATTGACTTCCGTTTTGCTTATTGCATATTTGGTAGTAAGTACCAGTTTTGCCGATGCAAAACAACAGGATTTAGTGTGCGGCGAACTGCGGATTACTATATGCGATAATTTGGTAAATAATTTTATACAGCCTGCCGATATTGAGAAAATCTTAGCTTCCGAAGGTATTAAAATCATTGGCGAGCGGATGTGCCATATCAATACTTACGATATGGCGCAGCTATTAAATACACGGGATGTCATTAAAAACACATCAGTATTTACTTCTATTGATGGGGTACTGCATATTAATGTGTACCAACGTCGGCCAATTATACACATACAGGTAGCTACCGGTAATTTCTATATTGACGAAAGCGGGTATATTTTTCCCTTGCCAGGCACACATACCTCTTATGCTCCGATGATAACAGGCAAAATTCCTATGAATATTCCTGTCGGTTTTCGTGGAAATATTCCGGAAAGTGAAACCTTCCTGCAACAAGTTTACCAATTGGCTTTATATATAGATAAAAAAGACAATAGATTTTGGCAATCGCAGATTACTCGGTTGGAGGTGGTTAATGCTGCCAATGTGCGTGTGATTCCCCGCGAAGGGAACCATGTAATCGATATGGGTTCTTTAGATAATTTTCAATATAAGTTCAAAAAACTTTTCGTCTTTTATTCCAAAATTTGTGAAGCCGACGATAATGCTTATGAACGAATAGATTTAAGATATAGTAATCA
>JAIRUB010000168.1 GCA_031254635.1 Prevotellaceae bacterium
TTAGGGTAGGGGGGAGGTTGTAGTTCTACTAAATTAAAAGAAAGCCGCCGCTGCACAAAATGCACAAACGGCGGCTCCATAAAATGTTCAACACCAAGAGACGCTAAGAAAGCACCGGCGTGTTGATAGAAAGCGCTCATTTTTTCCCTTTAGTCGGAGTTGATTTTTTTGCGGATTTATCATAAAGTTTAGCCCATTCGAATTTCTTACGTTTCTTCCAGTCGCCCTTGTGGTAAACGTAGCTGGCTATAAGCGGAACAACGGTTGTGGCTTCGGCATACACCATTTGTTCGTGAACAGTATCTACCTTACCCCACGAGGAGGCTTCTTTCAGCGTAGAGCTGGAGCAGGCGCCGTCGCGCGGGTCGGCCACCGTGATTTGAATAGCGTACTCGTGCATCGGCACGTCGTAGCCCAATATTTCGGCGCACACTACTGTATCTTGCGCGAAGTTTTTAGGCACGCCGCCGCCAATCATAAACAAGCCGCTGGTCTTGGCTTTCAGCTTGATTTGCGTAAGTTCGTAGAAATCGGCCACCGAGTCAATAGTCAGGAAAGGCTTGCCCTGTTTACGGCGATTTACCTGATGCATTACTAATCCAAAACCGGCGCTACAGTCGGAGAAGGCCGGAACGAAGATAGGAACATTATGTTCATAACAAGTTTGAATCAGCGAATTTTTCTTCTTCGCATTTTTACTTAGCCATTTACCCATTTCCCAAATAAATTCACGAGAAGAGTAGGGGCGGGCTTCCAAGCTGTCGGCAATTTTCAGGATGGTAGCATCGCATTCCTGCAGTTCTTCTTCGTCGATATAAGTATCGTAAATCCGATCGATATAGTTCTTGCGCAACAGGCTGTCGTCAATAAAGGGCGTTCCCTTGTAGTGCTTGTAACCCAAGGCCTCGAAGAAGTCCATGTCAACGATGGAAGCGCCGGTGGCCACCACGCAGTCAATTATGTTGAAACGTACCATATCCACATACACCTGCATACATCCTCCGGCGCTGGTGCTGCCGGCTAAAATCAGCCAGTTGGTGCAGTTTTTGTTCTTGAGCATCAACTGTAAAATATCGGCAGCATTAGCTGTATCGCGCGACGAGAACGACATATCGCGCATCGAGTCGATAATCTTAGTGCTGTCGATTTTTGTGATGTCAATGTGCTTAATTACCTCTTTCAGTAATGTTTTTTGTTTTTTAGCCATGTTATTTTATTGTTTAACTGTTTAATTTTGCTTTGTTATATTTCATTTCAAACTCTTTTATTTCATTTGATATATCCGATTCAGGAATTAAATCGAATAGTAAGTCAAATGTTGTCCACTCAAGTCTTAATGTCGATATTCTTTCTTGAATGAGACTCTCGAAATTCTCCCTCTTAAATGCTAATTCGCAATTTAACAAATCATTAACAAGTGTATTTTTGGGATTTTCATCATATTCTCTAAATTTATAACAATATAAACGAGATTTATTCGACGTCTCTTTAAATATTTTAGGTGTAACTAAATTCACAAACACTTCTTTTGCAAAGTTGTTTTCCTGCTCAAAAAATAAAGCATTTTCAATAACACGAGCTAATTGATTTCTTTGTTGGTCATACGAAACGTTATAAGAAATGTCGGAATACCATTTCATTTTGCAAAACGCAATCCAAGAACTTTCCTTGTGATTCTTTAACTCAATTCCACTTTCAGTTCCTTTTCTAACGCAAATATCGCCAATGGCTAAATCTAAATGCGTGGCGCCTTCTCGCTTTCTTGGACTTGAGGGGAGAACTTCAAACCAAATTTTCTCTGTCAATAAATCTGTTCGATTTGTCAATATAGAGCACAATTTCTTCAATCCTTCTTTTCCTGCAATAGCATATCCACAAGCAACTATAAAAGTCCAAATTTGTTCATCTAAAAAATCATCATACGAACATCGTTCTTGTCTGTCAATTTTCTCAATAAGTGAATCCCAATTTACATACCCACAATGTAAATATTCCCTTATTTTATCGTGATTTTGTAATATTTTTTCTGATAACTCCATCGTACTGTTGGTCTGTCAATTTACACACAACTCTTAAATAGATGCAAATATACAACAAATTTATATAATCGTCATTCTTCCCTATTTCGCGCGAGTGTCCGTCACATCATCTGACTACTTTCTTCTTCGCGCAATATGCCCCTGCACATTTTCCTACCCAGGGTTCCGCAAGCTCCACCTTGGGCTAATAATGTATATCCCTTTCAGGGAAAAACACCCAACACCCCGCACCCTTCACCTTGTACCTTTTCACCCTTCACCTCGTACCACGTACCCCGTACCCTTCACCTTTTACCCTTTCACCCTGTCTTCCTCCCCTTTGGGGAGGGTTGGGGTGGGGTGTTACCATGCAAACAACGGCAAATTCCCCATCATAGCATTCACCTCTTTGCGCACGGCGGCGATTTCCTGTTCCTTGTCGGTATTCTGCAACACGCGGTCGATGAACTCAACTATAGGCGCCATCTGCTCTTCTTTCAAGCCGCGGGAGGTAATAGCCGAGGTGCCAATACGAATTCCGGAGGTTTGGAAAGGCGAGCGGCTGTCGAATGGAACCATATTTTTGTTCACCGTAATATCGGCTGTTACCAATATCTTCTCGGCAACTTTGCCGGTGAGGTCGGGGAATTTGCTGCGGAGGTCAATCAACATCAGATGGTTGTCGGTGCCGCCCGAAAACACCTTGTAACCCTTGTCCACAAACACCTTTGCCATAGTGGCAGCATTCTTTTTTACCTGCTCCTGGTAGGTTTTGTATTCGGGTTGAAGAGCCTCGTAGAAAGCTACGGCTTTAGCGGCAATCACGTGCTCTAAGGGCCCGCCTTGAATACCTGGGAATACGCTGGAATTAATTACAGCCGACATCATTTTAATTTCGCCCTTAGGCGTGGTAATGCCCCAGGGGTTGGGAAAATCCTTGCCTATGAGAATCACTCCACCACGCGGCCCGCGCAATGTTTTGTGTGTTGTAGAAGTTACGATATGAGCGTGCTGCAGCGGGTTGTTGAGTAATCCGGCGGCAATCAGTCCTGCAGGATGCGCCATGTCCACCATCAGGATAGCGCCCACCTTGTCGGCTATAGTGCGCATGCGGGCGTAGTCCCACTCGCGGGAATAAGCCGAAGCGCCGCCGATAATCAACTTCGGACGATGCTTTTCAGCCAATTGTTCCATCATCTCATAATCCACTAAACCGCTGTCTTCTTTTACGCCGTAGGAAACAGCCTTATACCATATCCCCGACATGTTCACAGGCGAACCGTGCGACAGGTGTCCGCCGTGTGCTAAATCCAAGCCTAAGAAAGTATCGCCCGGTTTGAGGCAGGCCATAAATACAGCCATGTTGGCCTGTGCGCCCGAGTGCGGCTGTACGTTGGCATATACTGCGCCAAACAGTTGGCAAAGCCGGTCGATGGCAAGCTGTTCGCTTAGGTCAACCACCTCGCATCCACCATAATACCTTGCACCCGGATAACCTTCGGCGTATTTATTAGTGAGTACCGAGCCCAGGGCTTCCATCACCTGCGGACTAACAAAATTTTCAGATGCAATCAGTTCAATGCCGTGCTGTTGGCGTTCCTGTTCTTTTTGAATTAAGTCAAATAATTGGGTATCCCGTTTCATAATTTTCAATAGTTTAATCTACAAAATTACATAAATATTTTGACTATACAAAACGAAGCAGTACCTTTGTAAGAATGAACAATGAGGGGTAAAGGGTGAAAGGTGCGAGGTACGGGGTGCGAGGTAAAGGGTGAAGGGTGTTGTTCTTTCCCGTAGGGAAAATAGCTCGGTAAATATAAAGATTTAAAAATTCAATAAACCGCTTCACCCTTCACAACAAATAAACAAATATAAAACAGTATTATGCAAACGATAATTTTAATTTTACTTATTATATTGATAATTATAGGGGTTGTCAATATTGTAGTTCTACTAACTAAAAAAACAACAGTTAATGGTGGTCAAGATTTAATGAAATTGGGAACGGCTATTACTCGTATTGAGCCTGCTATAAGAGAAGAATTTAGCATAAGTAGAAACGAAAATCAAAATGCTTTTAAAAGCAATCGGGAAGAACTTAATAATTCGTTCAAACTATTAAGTGAAAGTTTAACCAAAACAGTTATTGACCTTTCAAATGCACAAAAAAATCAGTTTGACTCATATTCTGCCCGACTTTCCGAATTGACAAAATCTTTTGACGAAAAAACAAAAGTATTATCGGAACAATTGGAGAAGTCAGCAAAGGATAACCGAGTCGAACAAGTCAATTCATTAAAATCATTTGAGGATACATTTTCTAAAAATGTAAAAGATTTCAATGAATTGCAAAAACAAAAATTTGACGACTTGGCAAATAAACAGGAAAATATTAAAAAGGAAACGGAGCATAAATTAAAAGAAATACGAGAAACAGTTGAAGGTAAGCTCAATAGTATTCAAGAAGATAATAATAAAAAACTTGAAGAAATGAGGAAGACCGTAGATGAAAAATTACAAGAAAGTGTAGAAAAACGTTTTAATGAATCGTTTAAATTAATAACTGAACGTTTGGAAGCTGTTCATAAAGGGCTTGGCGAAATGCAAACTTTGGCAACAGGTGTTGGCGATTTGAAAAAAGTTTTGACTAATGTGAAAACACGCGGAACTTTCGGAGAAGTACAGCTTGGCGTTATTTTGGAACAGTTCTTATCTCCGCAACAGTACATTAAAAACGACCACCCCGATGAGGAGAATGATAGAAGAGTAGTTGAATATTCGATAAAGCTTCCCGGAAAAGATACAGACGAACCTGTTTTATTGCCGATTGACTCAAAATTTCCTATAGAAGATTATCAACGATTGCTTGATGCGTATGATAATAATACTGATGCTGTTGAGGCAATATCCATTCAACTTGGAAAAACTGTTGAAAAATGTGCAAAAGATATTTCTGACAAGTATATCAAACCACCCAAAACAACCGATTTTGCCATTCTATTTGTTCCGACCGAAGGTCTGTATGCCGAAATTTTACGTCGTCCCGGATTTTCCGAAAATATACAGCAAAAATACCGTGTTATGATTGCTGGCCCGACCAATTTGGCTGCACTTTTGAATAGTTTGCAAATGGGTTTCAGAACATTAGAAGTTCAAAAACGTTCAAGTGAGGTTTGGAAAATTTTAGGCGCTGTAAAAGCGCAATTCGATAAATTTGGCACTCTACTTGGAAAAACAAAGAAAAAATTACAAGAAACGGTTAATGTTATTGACGATGCAGAGAAAAAATCTCGTACAATTGAAGGGAAATTGAGAAATGTAGAATCATTATCAGAAGAACAATCAATAAAAATTCTTGGCGAAACAATGGAAATAGGAGAAGATGATATTGTTGATTATATTGAAGATGAAAGCGACACATTAAATAATTTAAACGATTAAAAATATGAAAGCAAAATTGTTCTGCACTGTATTAGCATTATTTTTGGCTACAGCTTGCAGCACAAACCCGAAAGTTATTCTCAACCCCTATTTTGAGTATAACGACACGGAAGGCCAGCTCGAAATCTTGAAAATTGAGCTTACCGATACGGCAACTATTGTGCATTTTGATTTTTATCAATATCCACACGAATTATTTTGGTATCGTTTTTCGTCAAAGTCAACGCTGACGGGTGGTAGCGGAAAAGCGTACAACATCATTGGTAACGATAGTATTACCTTGGATGAAATAGAAAGAACTCCCGACTCCACAGGGCTTGCAGTATTTACGCTTATCTTCGAACCGCTTGACAAGAGCGAGAAAACGATTGATTTTAAGAGTGATGATGATTGTGATGATAATTATCAAATATCAGGCATTAAATTGTATAAGGCCAAACAATCGAAGTCAAATAAAGCCATAAAATGCACGCTGAAAGGCGAGGTGGTAAACCGCCCGTACAGCCACCGTTTGATTTTGGCAAAACTCAATGACGAATGTGCAACAAGATGTGGTATACATTCCTATTCGCAATGGCAAATTTGAGTACGAATTAAATTGTGACTACGAAGAAATGTATAAATTAATATTTCTTGACGAGTTCCAAAGCGCTATGTGGAACCCTGTTAAATTTTTTAGCGAAAAAGGAACAATTAATTTCACGTTTTATCCAATGGACGAGAATGAGCAAAACCAAATCAAAGGCGGAATACACAATACGGAATACTATGCTTTTAGTAAAGACGTACAAGCGTTGGATAAAGAAGATGAGCGTATATCGCAAAAGACAGATAGCATGCAATTACAGTATATTACAGAACACCAAACATTGGTTGGCTATGCTATCCTTTTGGAAAAAATTTGGGCAGCAATTTATTATTATCCTCATTATTCCAGAGAATTTGATATTACTCCCTTTGTAGAAACTTACAATACGGTTTATGTTCCAAAATTTCCCGAACATCCCTATACCGAGCAAATACAATTGCTGATAAATAGTGCCGAATCTATCAAAGTGGGTGGGCAATATATCGATTTCGAGGTTCCCGATTTAGAAGGGAATGTGGTAAAATTGTCGGAACAAATTCAGGGAAAGATGGCGCTCATACACTTTTGGGCTACATGGTGCGGAGCTTGTCGCCAGAATGGGAAAGTCTTGATACCTGTTTATGAAGCATACAAAGATAAAGGGTTTACGGTAGTTGGCATTGCTCGCGCTACCACCGCAGTAAAAGCAGCAATTGAAAAGGATAAATATCCATGGTTAAACTTGGTAGATATGAATGACAAGGAGAATATTTGGATAAAATACGAATTGGGTAATGCAGGTGGCGGTGAATTTTTAGTTGATGAAAATGGCGTGATATTGGCTATAGGCCCAACCGTTGAAGAGGTAGAGAAGATATTGAAAAAACGGTTAAAATAAAGAGGAATACAACGCAAAGGCGCGAAAGCTCGAAGGATAAGGAGTAAATTTTTTATTTATTCTTTGGAAATGTTACAAAAAGTCAAAATTTCATCTTTGGAAATGTTACAAAAAAAGTTGTTTTTTTATTTGGATATATTACAAAAAGTTGTACCTTTGCAGCAGGTTTAAAAATTTGGTTTTATGTATGTTTGAAAGAAGAATTTTAATATCGTTGTTGGAATGGGCTAACAGCCCAAATAGGAAACCACTTGTGCTGAGAGGTGCAAGACAAGTTGGTAAAACAACCATTATTGAAGAATTTGCCAAAGAATTTGACACTTTTCTATCGCTGAATTTAGAACGAACGAAAGACAAAGCTCTTTTTGAAACTAACGATACTCCCGAAGATGTGCTTACAGCAATATATTTGTCGAAAAACAAAGAAAAAAAAACAGGCAGAACATTACTTTTTATTGACGAAGTGCAAAGTTCCAAAAAAGCAGTGGCAATGTTGCGGTATTTTTACGAAGATATTCCCGAACTTTTTGTAATTGCAGCGGGTTCATTGCTCGAAACCTTGATTGACGTGCAAATATCGTTTCCTGTAGGCAGAGTGGAATACTTGGCATTGCGACCTTGCTCTTTCAGTGAATTTCTGGGAGCAATAAGCGAAAATCAAATTAAAGAAAAACTGCTTTCTGCTGAACTTCCCGAAGCAATTCACTCCCAAGTGACAAAACTCTTTAACGAGTTCGTGCTTGTTGGCGGAATGCCCGAAGTAGTCGCTTCTTATGCTGAAAAGAGAGATATTGTGGCATTACGAAAAATTTACGATACACTTTTGAATGGTTACAGAGATGATGTTGAAAAATATGCGAGCAACAAAACAGAGCGAAATGTTTTACGACACATTTTGAAAAACGGTTGGCGTTATGCAGGGCAACGCATTAAATTTGAATGTTTTGGAGAATCTAACTATAAATCGCGGGAAATTGGCGAGGCGTTTCGCACATTAGAAAAAGCAATGGTTTTGGAACTTTGTTACCCTACTGTTGTTGCAGAAGTGCCACTTTCACCTGATTTGAAAAAATCTCCGAAACTGCTTTGGCTTGATACGGGGATTGTGAATTACGTTGCAAAAAATCAGTTAGAACTTTTTGGTTTGCAAGATATAAGCAAACTCTGGAAAGGAAAAATTGCTGAACATATCGTCGGACAAGAACTTTTATCGCACAATGATTCTGTTTTATCACAACGTAACTTTTGGGTTAGAGATGCAAGAAATTCGCAAGCAGAACTTGATTTTGTAATCCAAACAGAAAGCCAACTTGTACCTATAGAAGTAAAATCAGGGCATAACTCTAAAATAAAGTCTATGCACTTGTTTATGGAACAGTCGAAACACGATTTCGCCATTCGATTTTGGAACAATCCAATGCAGAAAGACATTCTGAAACTCTCAAGTGGAAAGCAATATACTCTGTTAAGTTTACCATTCTATTATGCCGAGGCTTTAAATAAAATATTGAAAAAAAATGATATACAATAATGTCTAATTCATAAACCCCTATGCTTACTGCCTACCGCCTACTGCTTACCGCCTACTGCTTTCTGCTTTCTGCCTGTTGCCACGCGCAACCAACAAAAGAGGATGGCGAACTAAAGCACAAAATAGCCCAGATGCTGATGATTGGCTTTCGGGGAATGGAACTCAAACCTACTATGACTATCTATAATGATGTAAAAAAATTGGGTATTGGCGGTATTATTTTATTCGATTATGATGTCCCCTCAAAAGCCTATAAACGTAACATTTCATCGCCAAAACAATTAAAAAAATTAATTGCCGATTTGCAGGCCGTCGCTCCGGTGAAACTGCTGATGGCTATTGACCAGGAGGGCGGCAAGGTGAACCGCCTGAAAGTAAGATATGGCTTTCCCCCAACAGTCTCGGCGCAATATCTTGGAAAACTAAATAGTGTTGACACTACAGTAAAATATGCTGTGGCAACGGCAAAAACCCTATCGAACTTAGGCTTTAACCTGAATTTTGCCCCTGCCGTCGATTTGAATGTAAACCCCGACTGTCCGATAATAGGAAAGGTAGAGCGCAGTTTTTCGGCAGATGTTGATGTAGTGGTACAGCAGGCAACGATATGGTTAGACGAACAGCAAAAACAAGGCGTGATGGGCTGCATCAAGCATTTTCCCGGACACGGCAGTTCTGCCGCCGATACCCATTTGGGCATAGCCGATGTTAGCAATAGCTGGACAGAACAGGAGTTAGCGCCTTTCCGTCAATTGATAGCGGAGGGAAGGGTAGATGTGGTAATGACTTCTCACGTATATAATAGGCATCTCGACGAAAAATATCCTGCTACCATGTCGAAAAAAATTATCACCGGCATTTTGCGTGATACTTTGGGTTTCACCGGTGTAGTGGTAACCGACGATTTGGCGATGGGTGCCTTAGTTGAGCATTATTCTTTTGAAGAAATTCTGCTGAAAGCCATAGAAGCCGGCGCCGATGTGCTTTGCCTTTCCAACAATGGCAAAATTTATGATGACAAAATTGCCACAAAGGCTGTCAATATTATATACAAAGCCGTAAAGCAAGGCAAAATTACCCCAGAGCGCATTGAGGAGTCTTATAGTAGAATTATAGCGCTGAGAGAAAAATAATAATTGTTTTATTTTGCATATAAAATAAAAATATATTATTTTTGTACTATAAATAGAATGAAATAGTGTTATACAAAAAGAAATTCTTACACAGCTCATAGTAGATAATCAATCAGAAATTTCTCATTATAAGATTATTAAATGAAATTTTGTTTTTGAAGAATTTGGAAATTATGTCTTTGTGGGCATACGCCGAGCAGGCAAGTCGTTTTTGCTTTACCAACGTATTCAGCAGTTACTTGTGCGTGATGTGCAATGGAACGAAATGCTTTATATTAATTTTGAGGATGAGCGGCTTGTGGGTATGACTGCCAACGATTTGAACTTGCTTTTGGAAGTTCATTTGGGAATGGCTGTTACAATGAATAATTGAATAACTGAAAGTCGCACATCGCATATCCTGATACCAATTTAAAAATTCAATAACTTTACAAACTCATAACTCATAAATAATAGATGCCCCAGCCTGCTGCCTACTGCTTACTACCTACTGCCTACTTGGCCCCCGTGCAATACTACACAAAAATAGTAGGGCAGCAGTCAATTTATTTAGAGCAGCACGAGAATTATCAAAAGCAGAGTTATCGCAACCGCTGTGTGATAGGAGCTGCCAATGGCCCCACAGCATTGGTAATACCGGTGGTGAAAATACAGGGCTGTAAAATGCCTATTCGTGATGTACGTATCGATTACAATACCCCCTGGCAGCGGATACATTGGAAGGCCATAGTGTCGGCTTATCGTTCTTCGGCTTTTTTCGATTATTATGAAAATGATTTTCGTCCCTTTTATAAACGCGAAGAGGTTTTTCTATTCGATTTTAATGAGCGAATTTTGCGTTTAACCTTGGAATTAATTGGCCTTAATACACAGATACAATATACGGAAGAATTTATTCCGGTTAATGCCTGTATGCCCGATTGGCGGAAGTTGATTAGTCCGAAGATTGCTACTATTGCTGACACAAAATTTAAGCCGCAAAGCTATTACCAGGTTTTTGCTCCAAGTAACGGCTTTGCGGCCAACTTAAGCGTACTCGACTTATTGTGCAACGAGGGCAACAACAGTTTATCGGTGCTGCAGGCGTCTAAAATCTGAATCCCGTTGTTACGGCTATCTTTCCAAAAAAGGAATTAGTAGTCATAAGGGGACTGTCGGAATATAGATTATAATCCCTATCGCCATTTAGCGTGAAAGAGTAGGCGCCGTCGATATAAAAGTTGCCGGCATTATATCCCAAACCAAAAGAAACGATGTTAGAAGCAAAATCACTGTTTTTCTTCAGCGGGCTTCCGTAGTGGGCAAAACCTGCGCGTATGGCTACAGGGCTAAGGCGGAGTTCAGCGCCGGCGCGGAAATTGGCAACTAATCCGAAATTGTCCTTGGTATAGTCATCTTCATAAGTATATTTCTTGTCGTTGCCAACGTAAGATAGCTTGGCATACCGACGGCCGTTGTAGCCCGACATTCTGGTAGCACCGTAGTTCAAGCCCTCATATTCAAGACTGATAATAGCCATATTGCCGATAACATAAGCTAAGCCGGTACCCCATTTCATAGGCGTAGTAACCATATAATCATAAGTACCTAACGGACTTTTAGAAGAATAGGAATCGGACGGATTATCAAACTTGGTGCTCATTTGTTCCGAATATTTATCAGTCAGGTACAACCAGGAGGGGCTATGAAAATAAGCACCCCAGCGTAAGCCTTCTATAGGTCGCCATATAAAGCCTAACTTAATGTTGCAGCCTGCTCCACGGGTTTCTACTTCCAATTCGTGTACTAAGATGTTAAAGCCGGTGTCAAAGTCAGCAGGGTTAACAGCTTTTTCCATAAAGGACTGGTATATATCTCTCCAAACATTCTGTATGCCGAGATTCATGCCGAAATAAAATTCATCCGCCACATTGCCGCCAAAGCTGAGTACGAACTCACCGGAATTCCCTTTGACTTCCTTATAGTACGATTGATTTAATGGCCCGCCATGAACAGGAACTCCACTTGGAGAATAATTTTGTGTGGCAGCGATATATTTGTTGCTGGCGCCATCTTCATCTAATAGCCAAGTGTCCCAAGCCAAAACGCTTGTCCAAGGAGCTTGATTAAAAGCATCGTCACCGTCTAAAATACTGGACTCTACTTTTGTGGCATTAGCAATAGCAGCTGCATAAGAGTTAGTATTGTTGCAGCCATAAGCAGCGATTCGGTCAATAAACGAGTTCAGTTTATTATAGCCTATACCGAGATTCAATTTCAGCAATTCGTCGTTATAAATGTCGAAAGCAAGTCCAATATCGAAACCAAAAGAAGTGTAGGAATCGGAATCTGCTCCATTTAAGTATTTAGTATCGGTAATATTATAGCTTACTGTAGGGGTAACCACAATGTCCCAGCTACGGAAAACACCAATACCCGCAGGGTTTACACTAAGGGCAGAAAAGTCTCCTCCTAAGGCTGCAAATGCTCCGCCCATAGCAGTAAAACGTGCCGTGCCACCATAAAAATTTTGCGAAAATTGTAATCCATCCCCGGCTGATTGTGCAGTAGCTACACCCAAAAATGGGATGAGCAATAGTGATAAAAATATTTTTTTCATACCCTTAAATTATCTTCTGGAACCTCTATCTGATGAACCGCTATTACTGCTTCCACTACTTCCGGAAGAAGAACTGCCAGACGAGCTGCTGCGTGAGGAGCCGGAGCTGCCACTTGAAGAACTGTAGCCGGAGGATGAACTATTGCCGGACGAGCTGCTGCGTGAATAGCTGGAATTATTGCTGGGTGAACTGTTGCCGGACGAACTTGAATAACCGGAGCTCGAACTCGAATTAGATGAACTGCTCGGACGGCTATATCCGCTACTACCACTTGAGCTTGAAGTTGATGTATTACTCTCTGTCCGTACACGGGTGTACTGTTGTGATGAGTTATTATTCGTACTTGGCGTAGAAGTGTAATTTGGAGATAAACTGTTGCCTTGTGCCGGACGTCGGTTATAGGTAGGTGTCGTGTTTCCGCCGGTATTTGTACCGGTACTAACATTCGTACCTCCTTGTGTTTCAGAATGTCGGTTGTAAGTGGTTCCACCTGTATTCTTATTGGTATTAACATTTATATTCTCCTGTGTTGTAGGACGGCGATTGTAGGTTGGCGTATTGCCACTGGTGTTTGTAGATGTACCGATATTTGTACTTTCCTGCGTTGCAGGGCGTCGGGAGTTTGTCTGCACGTTGTTGTTGACAACATCGGCACGTAACGGAGTTCCGCCTACCTGTTGCAGTCGCGGCGTACGGTTGTTGGTCGCCGGTGTGGCCCCTACACTTGATTGTCCGCGCTGCCCATAATAAACATTCCCGTTGTTGTTATTGGAGCCGTAATACGGACGGTAGCCTGAATACGAGGGATGGTAATAATGGTTGTAGTAAGGCCTGTAACCATAGTAACCGTAATGCCCATAATAGGAGGGATAATGCCAACCATAATAACTTGGCCACCAATAGGAACTATAATATGGAGAATGCCAACCACAGTAGTAATGATTCCATCTATAGTTCCAGTTCCAACTCCAATACCAAGGATTGTAATAGGGACTGTGTCCCCACCACCAATTATACCCGGTGTACCAGTAAGGCGAATAGCCGCCAAAAGTATAACTGATGTACACATTAGAAGAGGGGCGGGTGTATTCTAACTCATCGAACATACGCAGCCTGCGTGCGTAGGAATCATCCTCCTCATCAAAGTTTACATAGGTGGTAGTCTCGTAATTTACATTACTGTTAAGGTTATTGGTTTGGTTTGTGGTCGTGACATTGGCGGCTTGTTGGGCCATCACAGCCTGTGTCCTTTCATACAATGCCTGAGCATCATTGTTTTTTACGTTGGTAGTTGTGGTAGTGGTAGTCACTGTGGTGGTAGTACGTTTCCCGGAATAGTAAATTCCGTCGTTAACACCTGTAGAAGTGTATGTCGAGGAACATCCGCCGGATACTATCAGTGCTAAAGTCGCAGCATAATGTAAAAATTTCATAATTTTGTCCTCCTTATTTTTAAAAATTCATTTTAAATATCTACTTTTGCAAGTAATTTTTGCAAATATAATGAATAAAATAATAGAGTGCAACAAAATGCAACAAAAAATAACAATATTAATTAAATATTAATTAAGTCTTAATCGAATCTTAATATGGCGAAAGAAGTAACGAACAAAGAAGAAAATTATTCATTATGGTATAACAATCTGGTAGTTAAGGCCGATTTAGCAGAAAATTCGGCAATCAGAGGATGCATGGTGATTAAACCATACGGCTATGCCATCTGGGAAAAGATGCAGGCGGCCTTGGATAAGATGTTTAAAGATACCGGACATGTTAATGCCTATTTTCCGCTGTTTATTCCCAAATCATTCCTGAGCAGGGAGGCCGAGCATGTGGAAGGCTTTGCTAAAGAGTGCGCTGTGGTAACCCACCATCGTTTGATGAATAGCCCCGACGGTAAAGGCGTAGTGGTTGACCCTTCGGCGAAATTGGAAGAAGAATTGGTGATACGACCTACCTCTGAAACAATTATATGGAATACCTATAAGAATTGGATTACTTCTTACCGCGATTTGCCGGTGCTGTGTAACCAGTGGGCTAACGTAGTGCGCTGGGAAATGCGTACCCGTTTGTTCCTGCGTACAGCCGAATTTTTATGGCAGGAAGGCCATACAGCGCATGCTACCGAGCAGGAAGCCGTTGAAGAAACCGAAAAAATGGTGAATGTATATGCCCGTTTTGCCCGTGAATTTATGGCTATGCCGGTAATCGTGGGCAG
>JAIRUB010000037.1 GCA_031254635.1 Prevotellaceae bacterium
GGTGCGCTTACCCAGAAAGAGCGTGAATTTTATAATCAACGTGAATTTAATTCCGTAGTTGATGATGCCCATTTACTGTCGGGCAAGGCCAGTGTTTACTTACAAAAATATGATCAAGCTATCAATGTTTTCGATTATATATTAACGGAATATCCCAAAGCATCGGCTATTCCAGAAACAAAAATTTGGTTAGCCATAGCGCTTACCTATGAAACGGAATCCGATAGGGTAATAAAATTACTTCAGGAAGCCGGTGAAAATGACAAACTATCAAAGGCCAACAAGTCCAACATTCATGCAGCCTACGCCAATTACTATATCAAACAAGACGATTTTGGGCAAGCTATTAACGAACTTAACCTTGCCATAAAAAACGAGCCTAAAAAGGCGAATAAGATACGTTATTATTTTATTTTGGCTAATCTTTGTGAACGTACCGGCAGAGCTGAGGAGTCGGCACAATATCTTCAGAAAATCATCAGGGCAACTAACGACTATGAGCAGGAACTTTCAGCCAGCCTTTTATTGGCCGGAGCAGCCAACAACTCTAACAGTCAAGAGTTGAAAAAAAATCTACACAAGATGTTGAAAGACCCTAAAAATCATGATTATGCCGACCGTATTTATTTTGCCTTAGCTAAGGTTGAAAAGGCTGTAGGCAATGATACCGGTGCTGTCAGGTATTTAGAGTTAACAGTACAGGCTGATTCCAGAAATCCACGGCAAGCGGGCTTAGCTTACGAAATGTTAGGTAATTATTATTACGAACAAGAATTTTATCCCCAAGCATACGATAATCTTTCGCAGGCTGCTATTGTTTTGGGCGCTTCCTACTCGCGCTATGAACAAATCGCTACACGGGCTACTTCGCTGAAGAATTTAGCAAGCAATTGGCAAATTGTACACCGCGAAGACAGTTTGCAACGTATTGCTAAAATGTCGTCTGCCGAACGTGACAAATTTATCAATGATATGATTGCACAAATTATCGAAAAGGAACGGCAGGAAGCAGTTGCCGAACAAGAGCGCATGATGGCGGCGTATCGTATAGAACGAGAACGTTATACTACTACCGGCAACACTAATAATAAATGGTATTTTTACAACACTAACTCGGTAAATGCAGGTCAGGGCGCCTTTTTGGCACGTTGGGGTAAGCGCCGTTTAGAAGATAACTGGCGTCGGAAAGACAAAACCACCAGTTCTTTCCTTATAGCGGAAGAAACTTCTCAGGATACCACAACAACACAAGTTCCGCTATCTAACAAATCGCGTGAATACTACCTTCGGGATTTACCGCTTACGTCTGAGCAAATGGCGGCATCAAATAATAAACTTCGCCCTGCCTTATTCAACTTAGGCGAAGCTTACATGAACGATGTAAACCTGCCAAATGAGGCTATCCATACTTTTGAACGATTGGTTGAACAATTTCCCAATAATAACGAGTTTTTAGTCCCCACCTATTATTATCTGCATAACTTGTATACTAACAGCGGGAACCAAGCCAAGGCTGATAGATACAAACAATTGTTAGTGCAACAATATCCTCAATCGCCCGTTACCCAGCAATTGATAAATCCCAATTATTTAACCGAACAACGGGTTATACAACAACGCGTAGATGAAATTTACAGCAATGCTTTAATGGCTTATAATGAAGGGCGCTATAGCGAAGCAATCGCAATAACCGCCGACATTAACGCTCAGTATCCGCAAAACCTGATACAACCGCAAATAGCTCTGCTAAATGCTTTCTGTGTCGCTAAAACAGGAAGCATCGGAACTTATAAACAAGCGCTAACCGAAGTTGTTGGACAATATCCCTCAACAGAAGTTGCGCTAATAGCCAAAGAATTGTTGACTACACTTGAAGAAAATGCACTAAAATACGATGCCCCTACAAGCCCTGTTACTACTATAGAAGCATCGACGCTAACTGCTTCTACTATCACATCAGGTTATGCCTTTAGTGATGGTAAACATTATTTTGCTCTGCTCTTCGGCAATCAGGAAAATACCGGTGAATTGATATTTATCGTTGAAACCTACAATGCAGAGCACTTTCTCGAAGAAGACTATGAAGTAAGTGTTAACGACCTCGGCAATAATTATTCCATCTTATTGGTTAAGGGCTTCGAGAGTCGGCAAGCAGCAACTAATTATAGCGCTAA
This sequence comes from Prevotellaceae bacterium, assembly GCA_031254635.1. Classification (GTDB taxonomy): domain Bacteria; phylum Bacteroidota; class Bacteroidia; order Bacteroidales; family UBA932; genus UBA932. Next base: position 2,175 of record JAIRUB010000037.1, read on the forward strand.
ACTCTATAATGATAGAGTACTTAACCAATTTAGTCCGCCGAACTTTAGGACTTTATTGATTACGCCGGAAAATTATAGCCTGCTGCTCCTGAGCAAGGACGTGATAGGTTATATCGAATTTTTCAATATCCAATATAATAGGTAATGGAACTCTTGGTAATTAACCGGCTTGACGAATTACCGGCTGTAGCCCGCCAATTATTACCGCTTATTGTCCAACATGAAATTGTTGCTTTCTATGGTCTTATGGGCGCAGGTAAAACTACCCTCATCAAAGCGCTGTGCGAGGCTATGGGGGTAACTAACATGGTTAATAGTCCCACCTTTGCTTTAGTGAATGAATATCATGTACCAGCTAGTAAACCTATCTATCATTTCGATTTTTACCGTATTAATAAAATAGAAGAAGTGTATGATATGGGCTACGAAGATTATTTTTACAGTGGGCACTTGTGCCTGATTGAGTGGCCGGAATTGGTAGAAACGTTGCTTCCGGAAAACACATTACGTTTACGCATTGAAGTGAGCAATGATGAAACGCGGGTAGTGAAGAGTGAATAATGCGTGATAAAAGGGGAGAATTTGCTTATAAAAAAACTCGTTTCGCTCAATATTTTTTATTCGTACAATAAGTATTTCTTGCGCAGTATTAAAAACTGCTCCACATCTGCTTGCCAAGAATCTCTTATTTGCTGCTTGCTTGCACCTTGCTCCATCATCTTTTGTATGCGCGTGGTACCCCAGAGCGTAGAGAAATAATTGGTAAAAAATTCACTTTTCTTCGGAAAATTTTTATAAGCTTCCAATAACCATCCCAAGCGAATGCACGGATTCGAAATGAGTTCATTTTCGGGATAATTACGTAGGTCAACACCATAACATAATTTGTCTTTTAAAGGCGGATTGCTTGCTCCTTGCATGGATATAGGCATAAAGGAGAAAGAATAAATAGTTTTGAAGCAGGGGTGCCCGAAAACCTGAAAAGGAAATTCGGTGCCGCGGCCAAGGCTGATAGCTGTTCCTTCAAAAAAACATAAGGATGCATACAAATATACCGCTTGCATATTAGGCAAATTTGGCGAGGGTTTTACCGGTAGGCGGTACAGGGTTTGACGGGTGTAATGCTTACAAGGAATAATCGTTATTTTACATTGAATACCGTTATTTAACCATCGTTCTCCATTGATCATTTGCGCCAACTCGCCCAAAGTCATACCGTGTACTATTGGAATTGGATGCATACCCACAAAGGAGCGATGTTGAAGTTCTAATACAGGCCCATCAACATAAAAACCGTTAGGGTTGGGGCGGTCGAGTATAAGAAGTGGAATACCTTGTTCAGCGCAAGCTTCCATTAGGTAGTGCAAGGTTGAAAGATAAGTAAAAAAACGCAGCCCTACATCCTGCATATCAAAAACCATATAGTCGATATTCCGCAAATGTTCCGGCGTTGGTTTTCTGTTTTTGCCATATAATGAAACAATGGGAATGCCTGTAGCAGCGTCTTTGTCGGAAGCTACGTGTTCGCCGGCATCGGCAGTGCCGCGAAATCCGTGTTCGGGAGAGTATATGCAGGCGATATTGATGCCTTGTGCTACTAATACATCAACTAAATGTTTATCGCCCACAAGC